>NZ_CP079870.1 GCF_025263265.1 Mycobacterium sp. SMC-4
GAGGTCGGTCAGGGAGTCTGTGAGGTGGTCGTGCTGGACCTTGAGTCGCTGGTGGTGGGCGGGAAGGTCTTTGTAGAGGTTCTCCACTCGGGTCAGCAGTCCGCGGGCTTTGGCGCTGCTTGCCCCGTTGGTCTCCCCCACCTTCGGTGCGCTGTCGTGCAGGTCTTGGATAGTGAACGCGATTTCGGCTGAGGGGCCTTCAAGGGTGACCCAGAGTCGGTCGCCTACATGGTCACGGCGGGCGTGGAGAGCGATGCCGTTGATGGCGGTGTTCAGTGGCCGACTGTCGTGGGATGCTGCGTTACTCAGGGAGCCGTAGACGCGGCGGCAGACTTCGGCAAAAGGCGCTGCGCAGTCCTTGCGTTCGGGGTAGCGGCGTCCTTCGACCACGATGTCGGCTGGGGCGTCGGCGGGCTGGGATGCCATCGCCTCCAGGGTGGGGGTGAGTGCGTCCAGTTGGGCGGTGGTGATGTCCAGTTGGCGCTGGCGTTGCCGGATATCGCGGTCGCGGGCAGCCATGCCGTCGTGGTAGGCCCGTTCCAGCGCGGCGAGGTGCTCGATCTCGTCTTGGAGCTGGACCTGGCGGACGTAGCGGGGATCTCCGGTGGCCAGCGCCTTGGTTTCGGCGGCCGCGACGGTCATCTCGTTGCCGCCGATGTCATCGACTTCATCGACACTGATGTCGGCGCGTTTGACCTGTGCGATGAACAGTGACTTGGCTTCGATTTTCTGCCACATCACCACGTCGTAAGAGCCTTCTACGACGTAGTTAAAGATGCTGACTGTCTCGTTCTGGTTTCCTTGCCGGATGATGCGGCCTTCGCGCTGTTCGAGATCGGCTGGCCGCCACGGTACATCGACGTGATGTAGTGCGACAGCACGGGTTTGAACGTTCGTCCCGGTTCCCATTTTCTCGGTGGAGCCGATGAGCACCGACACCTGGCCGCGGTTGCATTCATCGAACAACCGCAGCTTGTCTTCGGCTTTCTCGGCGTCGTGGATGAAGCGGATCTTCTCGGCCGGCATACCCCGGGCGATCAGGTCGTCGCGGATCGCGCCGTACATGTTGAAGTCATTCTTCTTCTTGCCGCCCTTGCTGGGTGTACCGCGGTCGCAGAAAACGATTTGCAGGCCGCCGGGGGTGGGCATGTCATGGCCGTACTGGGGGTCTTTGTAGATGGTGTCGGCGTACTGCCGGTGTACGGCCATGATGTTCTCGGCGACCGCGGCGGTCCGGGAGTGGGTGGGCTCGGGTAGATGGACCATGCGAGGGTCGAGACTGGCTTCGCGGCCATCGTTGGAGATTTTCAGGATATTGTCGCGGGCAAGGTTTTTCGGGTCCAGGTCGCCGGATCGGTAGCCGAGGTCGGTGATGAAGTCCCGAAGGGTTTGATCGGCCGGGATGCTGACGATGGTGCGCTTGCCGTCGTTGCTGAGTTCGGGCAGCTTCAAGCCGATCTGATCCCGGGTGATGACATCGGTGAACACCGACGAAATGCGGAGTAACTCTTGGAGGTTGCAGAACTTTCCGACTCGGGTAACCGGCCGCAGCTGTGTGCCGGTCGCGTTGACTTCGACGGTGTTCACGGTCGCGGTGAAGGTGGTCGCCCAGTCGTTGATATGCAGGACCCCGGCATCTTCGAGCAGATCGGGGCGCAGATAGCGTTGCATGACATATAGCTCGCCAAGCGAGTTGGCGATCGGGGTTCCGGTCGCGAAACTGGCGACTCGCTCGTCGGCGGGGGTGGGTGTACGGCCGGCGGCGATAGCGTCCTCGCGGCGGCGACCTCGCAGCAGTTCCATTTTCATGGCCAGGTCGTCGGCGCGTTCGGAGCCGTCCGGGCAGGCGAGTTCCTTGACGGGGCTCAGTCGGGTCCGGTTCTTATACATGTGGGCTTCGTCAATCATCAGGTAGTCACACCCGGTGTGTTCGAACAGAAGTCCGGTGTCTTTGCCGTCTTGGTCGGTGAGTTTTTCCAGCTTCGATTCGTAGCGTTGCAGTGCTGCCTCCAGCCGTTTGACGGTGGCGGCGGTGGCGTTGTCTCCGGTGATGTTCTCCAGGGATTCGCGCAGCATCTTCGACTCTCGGGCGATGTAGTCGCGCTGGGCATCCTGCCCGACGGGAATGCCCATGAACAACGATTCCGGGGCGATCACCATGTCCCAGTCCGAGGTGGCTGATTGGGCCACGAATCGGCGGCGGCCGGCGGGATCGGTGCCGGGGGTGCCGAGCAGGATATCTGCGCCGGGATACCACCACTTGGCTTCTTTTCCTACCTGCTCGATGATGTGGTTGGGGACCACAATCCAGGGCTGGCGGGCCAGTCCGAGGCGGCGCAGTTCCATGGCTGCCATGAACATTGTCCCCGATTTACCCGCTCCCACAACGTGATCGAGAAGAACGTTGGGTTCTGCGATGATGCGGGCTACCGCGTCACGCTGGTGGGTGTGTGGGGTGAACCGGTGTGACAGGCCGGGCAGCGTCAGCGCCGCGCCGCTGTATTTGGGGGCGCGCAGGCTGTTGAAGCGTTCGTTGTAGGTGGCCACCAGTTCGGTGCGGCGGGTGTCATCGGCGAACACCCAGTTCTGGAATGCCTCGCTGATCTTGGTAGCTTTGGCTTGCGCAGCCACGGTGGCGTTGCGGTTGACGCCGGTCCGGCCGGTGGTTTCGGTCTCCTCTTTGGTATATCGGATGGCGATTTCCTGGTTATTGCACACCATTTCCAGCAACGAGATGGCATCTCGTTTGGGGAACCGGGTGCCCCAGGTCTCGGTCATGGCGGCGCTGTTGCGGCTCTGGCACTCGATCGACCAGACCCCTTGCACATGGTCGGCTTTCACATGCACTGGCACGGCGTCGGCGGCTTTGAATGTCTCGCTGGCGAACTGTGCGACGTATTTGGCGGCGATCCACGGTGATCCGGGGCGAGCGCTGATCTGGCTGGCTTCGCGGTCGACGGGCTGGACTTCGCGCAGGGCGGCGGCGTACTCGTGGTATCGCGGGTCGTGTTCGGCTGCGAGTTCTGCGTGTCGTAGCTGTTGGCGGACATTGCCCGACAGTGCTTGCGCGGCGGGAATGAGAATCTCTGGATCGCGTAGCGACGGGAAGACCAGTCCGCGCATCTTCTCCCGCGCGGCGGCGGGGTCGGTGTTCAGCAGTGTGGCGATGTGCGCAATATCGACGCCACCGTTGTGGTCCAGGCTGATGGCGAGGGCCTCTTCGGCGGTCTCCGCGCGGTCGCGGACCTGCGGTGGGCTCAGCAGGTCTACCGAGAAGATGGGTGCCTTGCGCGTCTGCCCGGTGAGTTCGTCGTAGCCCTCCAGCGCCAGCACTGTGGTCCAGCCGGGATCGTTGCGCAAGGCGGTGACGATGTGCGGGCGCATCTTGTACTGGCTGGGGGTTTCCCAGGCCTGCTCGTCCCACGCCTCGAGGAGTTCGGCGGGCACGGTGTGCTGCTCTGGGTTCTTCTGACGCCACCGCTCAATGGATTTCGCGAACGACTTGTCGTGGCGGTCTTGGGTGATGATGGAGGGCTTACTCCACTTGAAGCGTTGGATAGGACCATGTTTGGCGACGTAGGTGTCGTAGAGCCGGTTGAGTTCACCGCGCAGTTGTTCACGGACCTCGCTGGGCTGACCGGCCCGTTGTGATGACACGACCGCATTGGCAACATCACGCAGTTTGAGCAGGTGAATGGTTTCCTGCTTGCGGGTGTTGAAGACCTTCGCAGTCGCCCAGGCGTCCCCGGTCCAGGTCTGGAACTCATCAGTTGCTTCATCGAAGCGCAGGGTGTCGCGGGCCGGGAGTCTCGTGGTGACGGCGGTGATGAGGCCGGGGTCGAAGCTGACGTCGCTAACCTCGGTCAGCGAGGCGGCGGTGGCGGTGAGTCCTTGGCCTCGATTCCGCGCAGTGTCGATGATGGTGCGCAGGCGGTGCCCGACTTGCAGAGCCAAGGGGCTGGATTCGTCGGCAGTGACGTTGAGGGTCTGGTGGCCGTGGATTCCGTGGCCGAGGCTGGGGCGTCCGAGGATGTTCTCGGGATGGTCGTGGAAGTAGGAGTTGATGTCGATCTCGGTATCGGTGCCATCATCGGCAGCCACAGTCAGCGGTGCAGTGTGTAGCCAGTCGTCAGCGCCGCCTTCGATAACCCGGTCAGCTTCGCGGCGGCGTAGCACGAGAATGTCGGTGACCACTTCGGTGCCGGCGACACGCCGGAAGGCGTTGGAGGGCAGACGTATTGCGCCTAGCAGGTCGGCGCGGGACAGGATTTCGCGGCGAGCCTTGGGGTCGGCGTTGTCCATGGTGAAGCGGCTGGTGAGAACGATCTGGTAGCCGCCGGGTGCCGTGAGGTCCAAGGACTTGACGATGAAGTGGTTGTGGATGGACAGCCGGCGCGGGTTGTAGGCGGGATCGCGTAGCGCGAAGTTCCCGAACGGGACGTTGCCGATCACCGCGGCAAAGGAACCGTTGGGGACGTTGGTGGTTTCGTAGCCTTCGGCCCGAACCTGCGCAGAGGGGTAGAGGTAGGCGGTGATGGCTGCGCTGATGGGGTCTTTCTCGACGCCGACCATCTGCGCGGTCTCGGGCGCCAAGCCGATGAACGTTCCCGCGCCACACCCGGGCTCCAGGACCCGACCGCCGGTAAAACCAGCGTGCTGCAACGCTTTCCACATCTGCTCAGCGATGGCGGGGTCGGTGTAGTGGGCATTGAGTGTGCTTCTGGACGCGGCTTGGTATTGGTCGGGGCCCAGGGCCTCCTTGAGGTAGTCGCGCTGGGCTGTGTAGGTGTCGCTGCGGGTGTCGAAGACCTCGGGGATCGCGCCCCATCCCGACCAGCGGGCCAGGATGTCTTGTTCAGCGGCGGTGGCATGGCGGGCTTGGCCTTGGAGCTCGATGAGCGTGTCGATGGCGGCGAGGTTCGCGGTGAGCCGGGCTTTCGCGCCGGACGGGACCGCGATGGTGGTTCCGGGACGGTAGTCGATGGCCGGCGGTGAGGGCACTGCCGGTGTCTCGTTCTCACGCTGGCCGGTATCGCTGGCATCTGCGTCGGGCATCGACTGCGGAGCGCTGACGCGGGCCGGTGCCGCGGTGACATCAGTAGTTGCGGCCAGTGGAGTACGGGTCGTGTCGTCGCGGCTCGGTGCGGTGCGTTGGGGTCGCTTGAGGGTTAGCGCGTCGATAGCTGCCGAAGGCACCTGGTCGGGTTGGGCGCTGTCGTGGTCGGGTGCTGCTGGGATGAGCGGCGGTAGTGGGGCGCCGCCGGGGTCGATGACGCGAGGATCGGTCGGCAGGTCAAAGCTGTCCTCGGCAAAGAGCGCAAGCTGTGGGTCGTCTTCGGCGAGAGGTTGAGCTTTACGCTTGCGGGCTACTCGGGCGGGTACCCCTCGGCCGTCATCGCTTCGGCGACTTCGACTCCCAGGTCGTGGGTCAGGCGATGGCCCGGAGCGGTGGGAATCGCCCGGTTTTCTTCCAGCCGGGTTGCCAGCAGATATGCCGCCTTGACCCGGAACATCGCGCTGCGGTCCGGCCACAGATGGTCTGCGAGTTCCTCGATCTGTTCGCTCGGCTCGGCTCGATACACCAGGTGTCGCCACCGGTGAGTCCAGGGAATGTCGGCCGGTGTGGGCGGCTTGCTGTCGCGGCCCTCCGGTGGCTGCGGAATCAAGTCGTACAGGCTCTGCCGCACGATCGTTTCGCGTGCGTTCTGCAAGGCCGTCTCGTGCAGGCCGACCGTCGTCGCGTGGTCGGGCTGACTGTGGTGCTGCTGGGTCCAGCTCTGCACTGCCTGCTCCCCCAGCTCCAGTGCCAGCGTCGCGGCCTGATCGTCCAGCCGCTGGGTCACCAGGCTCAGGAACAGCTCTGTCTGCTCCGGGGACCACTGCGCTGGTATACCGATCTGGCGGTGATACACCTGGTCGACGGCTTGGCGCATCCACTCGGTCACTGTGACTGTGCTCCGATTCCTCGACGCTGAACAGACCCTGGTCCTCGGTGTCGGCCATAGTCGGCGCTCCCCTACTGCAATACCGCTAGTCATGGATTTCTCCCGTTCCTGCGGCATCACCCTGTTCGGGGTCGCCCATCTCCGACAACAGCAACGCGTCAAGGCGTTCTCTGTCACCAAGTTCACTGATCGCGACACTGACACGCTCCAGCGCCTCGTCTACATCCGAATGTAGCTGAGTAAGGCTCTGACTCTGGCGGGTCAGACGCACCTTCACCGCATTGAGTGTGTCCAGGGCACCATTGAGCGGAACCAACGCCGGGTTCGGCGCCACCTTGGGCCCTTTGCGCACCGGGGTACCGCCGCGCAGCGCGGTGAGCGCAGATCCACGCTCCCACAGCAAGAAGGTGTCGATGCGATCGAGGGTCTCTGCGCTCGGGCCGAAGCCTCGCTTACCCAGAGTCGCCAGCGTCGCGCGGGCCGGTCCCCCAATGGCGGCGAACTTCGATTTCGTCATATTGAGCTCGCGCAGGCGCTGATCGATCCACCGGAGCAGATGGTTGTAGTCCCAGCCAGCAGGATCTTCGAACGCCGTATCGAAGACATCGTTGAGCGCTGCCGTCGCCGCAGCGACATCCTCTTCCGGCGCGTCGACCGGCGGGGCCGGCAACTTGCCGTAAACGCCATCCTCGCGCGGTACAGGATCACCACCGTGCAGCGCCCGTTCTGCTGATCCAGGCTCCCAGCTCAGCAGGTCATCGAGCTTGGCCAGGGTTCGGTAGCTCGGCACCCGGTCGGCACCCTGAGTGATCGCTGTCAGCGTCGAGCGCGACAGAATTCCGTACTCGGATGCGGCAAGCACAGACAGTCCCAGCCGACGTAGGCGTGCCTTAACGTGGCGGGCGAGGAGGGCGACATCGGGGTCGCCGGGGTGGTCCTGGTCCACGACGGCCGTAATGATCGCCTCCCAGTCCCTCGTGCGGTCGGTCCCTTAGTGACGTGGTGGTGAGTGACTACGCCGCCACGTTGCCGCAGAGTTTACATGCACCGTTGGCATACATATAGGTCAACATCGCACAATGGATGATCGTGGCGTGTCGGCACACCTGCCACTCGGGGGCTCGTTCTATCAATAGAACGGTAGAGCGATTAAAGGCGGATTCTTCCCTGGTTGCTCGTTTCGGGCGCAGCTTCGCGGATCGCGGCCACAACCTGTTCGGGAGTCATGTGCTCGGCCAAGTGACGCACCGCGTAGCGGATGACCGCGCTTGCCGAGGTGACCTTGGGCTTACCGTATCGACCGGCTTCAAGTGCACGGCGTATGTACTTGTCCTCTTCCAGCTCCAGGTACGCCGTTGTCGGGTACAGCTCGGAGCTGCTACTGGCGGGTTGACTCGCCACAGCCTTGTCCGACTTGTCCCGTGCTGGCCGTTTCGCCTTAGTGCCCGGTGTCACGGCAGGCTCAGTCGATGGGCCTGATGGTGCTACTGACGAAGCACGCGTGTCCGTCGCCGCTGGCGTAGACGACGGCTCCGACTCCCCTGGCCCCTCAGTGGCGGCCGGGATGCTCACGGGCGTAGCGCGCGGGCCGTGCAGCGGCTTGGGCATTTCGTTGCCGACCGGCTTGCGTTTGTCGCGCTGCGCCTTGAGCATGTCCATCCCGTTACCCATTCACGTACTCCTTCACGAACTCGCACACCAGTTTGTAGCGCTCAGCCAGGAGCCGGAAGGGCTTAGCCGGCGGATCTTCCGACGTGATAGCAATCCGCTTGGTTCGTTTGGGCAGGTCAGCGACCAGCGGGATCGGCGGTGCGATCTGCACGGGGGTTCCAGCGGTGATCTGCTCAAGCTTTTTCAGCCCGACGGCGGCTGGGACTGCGCGGACCTTGGTCGGCAAAACCACAATCGGGTAGTCGACCATTTCGTCCACAAGCTGCTCCAACCCTCGCAGATCGAGCAGATCTAGAGTTGTGGGCGCCAGGACAACATCGGCCACGGCAAGGGCACCATGCGTGTGCTCGCCGGCTCCAGGGTGTGTGTCGACGACGACCCACTCGGTGTCCCACTCGGCAGCCCATTTCAGCAGTGCTTCGGACATCTGCTCGCGGCTAGGCGCTTCCTTGTCGAGGTGCGGATGCCCTGGCACTAGCCGAGGCTTGCGGTACCCCTTAAGAGGTTTCGGAGTGCGCCCCGTCGCAAGGGCATCCAGGATCGGGACCCTGGTTCGATCCAGCGGCCGGTCCCCCCATATCGACGTGACGCCGGCGATGTCATGTTCGAGGTCCACCAGCACGGCATCGAGCGAGTACGCCACCTCGTATGCGCTGGTGCTTTTTCCGACGCCACCCTTTCGTGAGTGGGTGACGAGAATCTTCGCCATTTGTTGTGTCTTTCTATCGAAGCATTGAGATACCGATCAAACGCTGTACCGATCAAACGCTGTACCGATCAAACGCTGTACCGATCAAACGCTGTACCGATCAAACGCTGTACCGATCAAACGCTGTACCGATCAAACGCTGTACCGATCAAACGCTGTACCGATCAAACGCTGTACCGATCAAACGCTGTACCGATCAAACGCTGTACCGATCAAACGCTGTACCGATCAAACGCTGTACCGATCAAACCAACAATCTATGTAAGCGTATCACGGTCAAACGCTCTAGCGATAGTACATACTAGCAATCAATCGATTTCTATATGTATCGAAGAAGCGTTCTACCGTTCTAATGTAGAATTACTGACCGGCGGGCGGGGGAGCCGCCACCTGGCCTTATACGGCGTCTAGAGATTTGCTGGGCGCAGATTCGTCACGGTGACGTTAGTAACCAATATCGGTGGATGGAAACGCTACGTGTTCTGACGACGTAGCCGTGTAGCGGCCTACGTTGCGCTTCTTCCCAATCCAGGCCCGCGCGGCCAACTGGGGGCGCAGCTACTCACTGACTTGTCCGAATTTGCCTGTGGCACGTTCCTTGCATCGGCTACAGCCGACCGAAATCCCATCCGCCCAGGATCAAGCCGGTCGACCCGTTGTCGGATACTTCTGGCCTGGCCGTGAATCCGTTCATCTGGAGCGTCCAAAAATGGGAATGCTGCGGGGAGGAATCAGACGCGTCAGGCAGCGACATCAGGGCTGGCAACGACCAGAGCATCCGGTCCCCGAAAAGTCGGCCGGCCGGTTCGTTCGGGATGAACTCAGCGACACCTAGCACAGAGGGGCGTAGTCGTATCACGGCGTCGCGGGCAGGGTCTTCGTGACGTGCCTGAACGAGTTCTCCTGACTCGACCCACGATTCCCAGAGGGCAACGACCTCATCAACGGGCTGGTCCAGAAACGCGAGACAAAACGGCATCCCGACGGCTATCACGATAGTATCCAACGTTGGTATCTCCCCCCCGACTAAATGACTGCGACCTACCCCAAATGCTTGCATAGGCTTCTGACAAGCTACGTCGGTCAGCCGAGCTATCAATGGACGAGCACGCGGCCAGCGCCGTCGACCCCACGGGCAGATGTCCCCGCGCGGAGCACGGTGAGCATCGATGTGACCGGGGGTGGAGGACACCCCCGGGGCGAGATCCGAGGCGAAGACCTCCCGCGGTGCATCCGAAGAGCCACAGTTCTGACTGTGCCGGCAAGTGATGCTCAGGCCCGGCGCCGTCGTTTCATATCGAGTGAGAATGCCTCAACATTCAGACCGCGACTTGCGAAGGTAACCCCAGATGATTCGATGAGAAGCCGAATGGGCTGTGCAGTCGTGCATCTGCGATCCTACCGTTGGTAGGATAATTGGTATGGCCAAAGACAAGGTGTCGATCACACTGGATCAGGATGTGCTAGCAGCGGCAGATGCAGACGCCAAAGCGGCTGGGCTCAACCGATCCGAGTTAGTTGAGCAGGCATTGCGCCACGAACACCTCCGGATCGCTCTGAAAAGCTACATGACGACAACCGTCCCCGCCCTGGACATCGACGACTACGCACAGAAGATCTACCAGGCGAATCGGGCCTCGGGCCTGTGATCGCTCCCGGGGACATCGCCCCGCGTCGCGATACCAGCCATGAGGTCTATGTTGTCGTGCTATCCAACTCGATTCACCTGGCGGCCGATACCGGACGAGTCATCGCCTGCCCCTTTATTCCGGGCAAAATTCCCGACGCCGCAATGGCGTTCGTCGTTCGAGTCGGACAACCCGAAGGCGTGGCGCTGCCCGAACTTGTTCAGTGGCTTCCCGCAGCAGCGCTGGACGAGCCGATCGGCAACATCGGCGCGAATGCGCTCCGTGACACAGCGTCTCTCGTGACAGCCCTCGTCACCTGACCACTACACGTGCCCCAAATTGGGTGAGAATGCCCCAGTTTCAATGAGAACGGACAAGAACTGCCGCGGACCAAGCTTGGTGCTTGGCACCGCAACGCCCCATGGTGTCGTATCGTCACTGTGACGGTTTGGCCGGTGCTGCACGGCGGCTGAGCAGCGTTGCCCCCATGATCGTCTCGACTAGGCCGATCGCGTGGTCTTCGAGCCGTTCTATGTCCTCGGGCGGTCCGGTGCGCAAAACGGAGTCTAAGTAGTCCTGGGTAACGGCGAAGGCGTTATAGGGCGGCGTTGACAGGGCGGCGTCGCCGGCCCGTGCCTTCGCCGGGTCGAAAGTGGTGTCTGCGTTTTTTAGCCGTTCCCGGATATCGAGCCATTGTTGCCATTGAGCACGTTGTTGGCGGTAGGTCTGTTGGCGTTGTTCGCGTAGGTGGGGGAGTTGATGTGCCTCGGCCAGGACGGTGGGGGTGACTGGCCCGGGACCGAGCATTTTGGGAGCTGTCGCTGCAATGAGGCCGTGGATCTGTAGTTGGCGCACCACTTCGTCCCCGGTGCTTCGGGATACTGCCGCGGCGGCATAAATGTCGTCGCGATAGGTGAGTCCGTGGTGTGCGATGAGTTCGTAGATTCGGCGTAAGTGGTGGCCGAGGATGTGCCATATGTCGTGGACTGCTTCGATGCGGATGCGCTCGGTGTGGTGCTTGAGGTCGGTGATGAGGTTGTTCTGGCTGGTCAGGGCGTAGTAGTCGGCTTCTAGGCCCATGTGGCTGCGCACGAGGACGACTGGTGATCCTTGTCGGTCCCGGAGGTCTCTCAGGACGCGCCACACGGCGTCTGGGCTCAGTAGACCAGCGCCCAGGGATAAGCTGCGGCCGCCGACTCCGACGACCCAGGTTCCTGTGCTCTTGTCTCCGGCTTTGAGGGCGTGCACGGCGAGAGTTTGCAGGACTGCGTGCACTGTCCATCGATAGCGCTGACCGGCATATTCGAGGTCAGCCCATCGGAAGGCGTTGGCCAGCCAGTGACGTAGATCGGGCGGGCCGGTAAACCCGCTTTTGTGGGTAGCTGTTGGTGAACTGCCCCCCTGTGTGTACTTCTGCTTGTGCTGCGGGCGTCGGTATTTGAGGGGGTTTGCGATGAGCCAGTCGAAGGCGCGGTCGATGTCGCGTAGGAGGGCTCGGTCGGCGCCGTGTCCGTATCGCTTGTACGCGGTTCCGAGGCCGTCATGCCAGGGGCCGTCGGGGGCGACGAGTTCGCGCAGGGTTGCCGGGGTGTAGCCGCGGTCGAGTGCGGCCACGACGGTGGCGAACCGCGCTTCGCTCGGGCTTTTCCAGTGGGGTCGGTCGGTAGGGGCGGTATCGGCGTGGGTGGCGAAGGCGGCGATGCTGTCGGGGAGGGGGTCGGTGCGGGTGTAGGCGGGGGTCAGGCGGCGGTGTTCACCTTCGCCTGTGGTGTAGCCGGGCAGGTGGTCGTGTGGTTCGTCGGGTGGTGACGGGTCGGTGGTGGCAGCCGGTTTGAGCATGCCGAGGAGCTGGTAGAGCCGGGGGAGCATGTCTGGTGCGGAGCGCTCGATGAAGGCTGCGCGGGCGTGGGTGAGGGTGCCGTCGAGATGGCGGTAACCGCCGCGTTTGGTGAGGGTGCCGGGCAGGCTGATGCAGCCTTGGGCGGGGTTGAGGGCGGGGGCGATGTCGAGGGTGGGGAGGTGGCCGGCGAGTACGCGCATCAGGGCGGTGATCTCGGGGAGTGAGGCGGTGGTGCCGATTGCGAGGGGGCAGAGCAGGTGGCGGCCGCCGTCGTCGGTGTAGTCGGTGATGACGCGGGCGCCGCAGCTGGTGAGCCAGGTTTCGGCGGTGCGCAGGTCGCGTTCAACGCCTGCGGCGTCGCCTCGGCTGGTGTCGAAATCCAGCGCTAAAAGGACCGTCGTTGCGTTTGCTGAGTAGAGGTAGACGGCCGCTGGCTGGGTGGGCCATTTCGCGGTGAGTTTCGCGGTCTGGGAGAACTTGCCGGTTTCGGGGGTCCATAGCCGCATCTGGTGGCGGCCCGGAGCCGCAGCTAAAGGTGCCAGACCAGCCCATACATCGGCGGGATGTGCCTCTGCGGCAGGGGTGTGTAGCGCAGCGCTCATACTGGCTGCTCATCACCGGCCGCAGGGCGGTTGAGTAGCTGGCCGGTGGCGCTGAGTTCACGAAGATCACGATTTGCCAACGCAGCCTCGGCCGGGTCTGGCACAAGGTCTGGATATGCGCTATCGTGAGACGAGTCCGGCAAGACTAGTCCCTTCCAGGGGGATATGGATATCGGTATCCGAACCGAAGCGGCTAACTTCGGTTGAAACCGGGACAGAGCCCCTTCGGGGGCTTTTGTCATTTCCGGTGGTTTACCGCGATCCAGTATTTAGATGTTCGTGTGGACAGCCCCTAGTTGTCAGGCACGACCCCTGTCAGGGCTGGTGTGGTTACATCGCCAGCGGCAAGCCCTCCTCGCGTCGTCGGCCATGGATGCGCCGGAGATCTGGATTCTCCAGGGCGCGACCCAAGATCTGGGCGACGTCTTCGCCGTCGAGTTCGCGCATAAGTTCGGGGTGGCCGACGATGGCGGCCAGCAGGTCGGCAACCCATTGGGACATGGGTATGCCGTCGACACCGTACTGGCCGCTGTTGGCGGCCACCTTGTCGTAGACAACCCGATCGACGCGGGGTCCGAGTTGCGCTCGGTCGCCCTTGTGTGTGCTGCGAATCGCCATAACCTCAGACTCTTTCAGACCGGAGCGGTGCTAACTGTTAGCGACACGCGGAAAGGGTTGCGCTTACTCAGACGTACCGTACACAATGAGTCAGTACGTGAACAGTTCTATACATTCATGTGTGACAGGAAGGTGCCCAGATGGCCAGCAGCGGCGGCGAATCAATCGCCCTCGACACCGACGCACAAGCACAACTCGCAGCGCAGTGGGAGGAGTACGCAGACGCGGTGGAGGCCAGCGGCCAGCCACCTGTGCAGCCCGAGGCGCTGCGCGAACAACTCGGGGCGATCTACGAACCTTTTGTGCAGGCCAAGGCCGGCGAGAATCTGGCCCGTCAGCAGGCATACCAGCGGGTGGCCGCCGAAGCGCGCGCACACGCGGCCAAACTGCGCAACCATAGGGTGGGCTTCGAACAGCACGATGACGATGTGGCTCGACAGATCTCGGCGATCACCGGCAACGGCTAGCTCCACGAAGTTAGGGGTGGCGGCGGTGCGCGCGGATAGCGGAGCGGGGGAGCGATAGTGGCGAAGGTGGCTGTTGATCCTGGTGCGCTGACCTCGCATGGTCGAGCGCTGGCCGATCACGCGCCGGGCGCACAGTGTTCGCAATGCCAACCGGCTGCCTCCGATACCGTCTCGACGGCGGTGGCGGCATCGTTCACCGCATGGTCGAGCGGGCTGGACATGCTGATCAGTCAGGCAGCCTTACAGCGCGCCAATGGCGGTCTCGCAGTCGACCTCACCGGCGCGGCGCTGGAGCAGGGCGATCAGGAAGCCGCCGCGCACATCGCCAGCGGCGGCACGACCTCTGCTCCGAGCGCAGCGCCACCCCTGCCCCGCGGGAACGTAGAGGCACCGTCGTTGCCCGTGGCACCACCGGTGCCAGCGGTGCCTGAACCGAGCACTGGCGAAGTCTGGGCCCGCACAATCCATGGCGGGGCCGGCGCTGAGCCGCTGCGGACGTTGGCGCAGCAGCTGCGCACGACAGCACAGAAGCTCGCCGCCGTTGCCGGGGACACCGAGCGGGCCGGCGCAGGCGTCGACTCCGCGTGGGATGACGGTGATCAGCCCGCCGGAGACAACATTCGGCGCCACGCGCAGTGGCTCAACAGCGCGGCGGACTACGCCCGACAACTCGCAGCATCAGCTGAGGCGGCGAGCACCACGGTGGAGACGGCTCGAAACGAGACACCGACTCCGGAAACGTTCACAGCGCTCACCGCGCAGTACCGCAAGGCGCAGCAGACGTATGCCTCCAGCGGTGGGACTGTGACCGAACCGTTGATGACCGCGACGACAAAACTCCAAGAGGCGAAAGCCCAAGCGCTGGCGGCTCAGACGCAGTATGCGGCCGCAGCCAACATCGACAGCACGACAGCACCCGCCCCACCCCCGGCACCACCACCCATCGTCGGTGGCGGACCGTCGACCGGTGACCAGTCCGACAAACCTGCTGAGACCACAGCTGGACAAAAGCGGGAGGTTGCAGACAAAGACAGCGAGGGAGACGGGGCCGACACCGAGGAGGACGCAGAGCTGGCCGCTGACTCCGCAGAGCAGCCGCCCCTGGACTCCAGCACCGGCACCGACGAGCCGGGTCCACCCCCGGCCGAAGCGAAGCCCCCAGCCGATCCGTTGACCGCCGCAGTCGATCCTGCCGCGAATACCGCCGGCGAGGTAATGGGCACGATCCTGGGCACGGTCGGCCAGTCCGCTGGAGCGGCATCGGGTTTGATGCCTGGCAGCGGTGGCGGCGGGCTTCCGATGTCAGCGCTGTCGGGACTGTCCTCGATCCCGGGCCTGGGTGGAGCGCCCTCGATGAGCCCGCCCGAACTTGGCGCTGAGGACGACGATTTCGATTTCGAAGATTCCTTCGGCACCACTCCGGCGAGCTCCGGTGGCGGCGGTGGGGGTGGCGGCGGTGGCCTGCCTGCTGCGCCGTCGGTGTCATCGCCTGCTGCGGCGACTCCTGGTATTGGTGTGATACCACCAGTCCCACCGGCTGCGAGCGCGGGCTCTGCGGGCGGGGCGGGTGCACGTATGCCGATGGGCGGGATGATGCCGCCGATGATGGGCGGCTTGGGCGGTGGCCAGACCGGCGAGCGAGATAAGGACCTCCATCCGGATCGGCGGGTGGTACATCGGCACGCGGCCAATACCGAGGCAGTGTTCGGTGAGTTGGAGCAGTTGAGGAAGCGTCCAAGCCGCCGGAGGGCGGCTGCGACTCAGGAGGGAAGTACCGGTGACGACACCCACGACGACCACTAACCCAGCGGCAGCGGCGGCGCTACAAGCCAACGATGCGATGTTGGGACTGATCTATGACTGGATTGAGGAAGCCGAAGAATTTCTGTCCAGTGGGGACGATGACGACGACGTGATCGTGGTGCACGATTCCCGCGGCCGGTTGATTGACCTCGACGTGCGTGAAGGTCTTCAACGTGAACTCACCGTGGATGAACTCAACGATCAGATCAACGCGGCCTTAGGCGACAACGCAGAACGCGCCCGCAAGGGAATCGATGCCATCTCCGACCGCCTGTTTCAGCGCTGCGCCGAGCTGATCCCGGAGGAGCTTCGCAAACATCCTGTCGCTGACCAGCTTTCAGCGGCCATGCAGGGACAGAGGGGGTAACGAATATGCCAGCAGTAGCACCGTCGGGTGGCTCGGGAGATCTCATCAAGGTCGATCCGATTGCTCTGCCTGCCTCTGGGGCGACGACCGGCGCGGAGGCGGCGACAGTCGCTGCCCGTGGGGCAGCCGGGGCGGCAGAAGGTGTCGGGTGTCTGGCCAGCGGGGCGGCACAACCCGATGGGGTTTCGCTGGCGATCAATGCGATTACCAGCACGTGGCCTGCTCAGCGTGCGTCATTTCTGGCTGATATGAGCCGGGCGGCAAGTACGGTTGCCTCCGGCGATGTCGGCAGCGCAGCGCAGCTGCAAGCGCAGGATGCCGAGAACGCGGCAGAGATAACGGCTGTCGCGCCGACGACGATCAGCGTGTAGACCAACGCGACGGCCGCAACCGAGTCGAAAAGATGATAGCCGGGTAGACCCTATCGTTGGTAGGCTGTAGACAACCGTTATCGGGATCGCCGCAGGGAGGCGCAACACCATGAACCACCCAGTGATGCACGACGTGGGCAACACTCAGCAGTACAGCGCTGCCCCGCATCCTCCGGCGCCCGGCCACTACGGTGCGCTGCCAGCAGCACCTCCTCCTGGTGCACCCGGACAGCCCCCCTCGCCTGCACGACGACGGTGGGTGATGCCGGCCGTGGTAGGCGGCACAGCAGTGGTCGCGCTGATTGCTGGCGTGACTCTGGGCGCTGCCTTCGGTGGCGGCGGTGCAAGTGACTCCGGGAACAGCGAAGGACCGGGAGCGACCCTGAGCCCCACCACCGGCGTGGCCGGCGGTGGGGCGCCATCGCCCGCTGAGATACACGCTCAAGACGTATCCCTGTGCACCAGCTACGCCATCATCAACACGGCGATTCCTACCCCGGACACAACCGGTTCGGATCTGCTTCCTGCGGTTGCTGCATTGCAGAACGCCCTGGCAGAAAACCCCTACGCTAGTCCACCGGTACGAGCTGCGGTCACTGATATGACCTCCGTGTACGAAGCGCGGATCGCCGCGCATGGAAAGGTCCGAGCGCGAGGGCTAGCAGAACCGCCCCCATACACAGTGGAGGCGCATAAAGCGGCGTCGGCTGAGGTGTGGGCTGTGTGCGGGCTGGACGAAGAGTAGACCGGGGGTATCTACATGGCGGCGGTAATCGGTAATGCAGGGGATGTACAGCGACCGTCAGGACGTGCGTCCTCACTGACCGTGCTGCCGTACTGGCCGTCCATCAGCGAGACAGATTTGCAATCGCTTGCCGATGACGAAAGGGCCATGGCGACATCGGTATCCGGCTACGCCGATACGGTGCAAACTGAAATGACTAAGGGTTCGAGCCTGCTAGTTGGTCAAGGAGGCGAAGCCCGAGTCGGGTTGATGCGCAAAATGGTCAATCACGCCGATGGAGGCGCCAAGCATTTCAAATCGACTGCGACAGCGGCTGATTCATTTCGTGCGATCGTTTCCGGGTTGAAAACTGACCTCAGCCGCGTCGCCGACGCGGCCGCTGAGGCATGGGACACCGCCCAATCCAGCGGTGGCACATCCGCTGCCGTGTCGGCCATGGCCCCGTTCAAAGCCGAAGCCGCCAGCCTCTACAGCACCGCACTCGAAGACATCGCCGCCACCCCAGCTGTATTCCCTATCCCCGAAGCGCCAGTCGGCGAAACACCGGGTACAGGCAACACGACCCAGCCTGTCAGCAATACCGAAGGGAAGGATGAGGAGCGTCCGATCGGAGAGAAACCGGGGGAAGAGACAGCATCCACCAGCGGCGACAAAGACACTACTGGCGACGACATCGACGCTTTAGACGCCGAGCGTCCGGTTGAGGCCGTCGACGGCCTTGCGACCGGCGATTCGCCCGCCAAGGATGCCCTTCGCCCAGAAGGGGATATACCAGGCACGATCGGAACCGATCAGGGATTTGCACCCGTTGGGGGGATACCCGCGACGGGCTTGCCGATGGGGGGCGGTTCAGCCGGCGGGGGTATGCCGTCGGCGGGTTCGGCGATGGGTGGTTTGCGTCCACCGCAGATGCCCGCCGGGCTTAGCAATCCGTTGGGCAGCGGGGGCAAGTCGCTGTCGGATGCATTTACTTCGCCTGCGTCGGCGGCGGATTCGCTGGGTAGTAGTGGATCGTTGACGAGTGCGGCGTCGAGCTTCAACTCCGGGTTGGCGTCGGGTATTGGTTCCTCGGGTGCGGTGTCACCGCCTCCGTTGGAGAGGTTCATGGCCCAGCATCCGGGTGCAGCGCCTGCGGTGGCGGCTCCTGCACCGAGTCCGGGGCAACCGTCGGTGGCGGCTGCCGGTGGCAGTTCTCCAGGCCCTGCTGCGGGGCCGATGGTCGGTGGTGGCGGCGGTATGCCGATGATGGCGCATCCTCCCGCGGCTGGTTCTGGTGGTGGACCGTTGGCTCCGTTCGTTCCCCCCGGTGGTGGGTCGGCGGCTGGCCCGGCCACTGCGGGACCAACAGCTCCCGCGTCGGCGGCGGCCGCGCCAGCGCCTGCTGCCCCATCAGGTCAGCAGGGCGGCGCTGCTCCGGTGATGGCCGGCACGTCGGGTGCGGCGACAGCGGCCAGCATGCCTGAGCCTGAGGTGAGTGCGGACTTGCTGTTGGCGCGTCAGGTAATCGACGGGTTGGTTCGAGGTACGGATGCCGCGTGGAACACGATCGATGCCGGATTTGTGAATTGGGCTGTGGCCGTGATTCGTACGCATCTAGGTCCGCAGCTTGTCATTGGCTCTAGCGCTGGTGGCGGGGTTTATGTTCCTGCTTCGGTGTTTGTTCCGACCACGGCACGGCTGGCGACTATTGATCCGGCGTTGCCGTGGAGCTGGGCGTCGGGCTTTTTGGGTTGGCGTCGGCCGGCCGATTTGCTCACCGCGCATGCGGATGCATTGTCCGACAGAGTATCTGGGGTTGTGCGCAGCGCGTTGGTGACCACTGCTGAGGGCCCACGCCCGTCGGGATGGTCGGATTTCGAGACGGTGACGATGCGGTCGATTCTGCATTCGCCGGGGTCTGCGCCCGTGCCTGATGGTGCCCATCAGCATCGGTTGGCGACGATTGATCCGGCGCTGGCGCAACAGATTGCGTCGGTCGGTACGGGTCCGGCGTCGATCTCGGTGGCTGCGGTGATCACCCGGAGTGTGGTGGAGTCGGCGGTGGCCACGGCGGGTGCGGTCGGTCCGGATGGTCCGGTGCGTGGCGCGGATGGACCGATTCATGTTGCCGAGGCGGCCGACCTGGCGTTCTTGAATCAACTCAGCCAGGGCGCGGCCGTGGACTGGGATTCTTACGATGCCGAGGTCGCTCAGCGTCACGACAGCAATGCCACCAGTCCGCATATGAACGGTCCGCTGGATCTCGATTCTTCGGCAGATTCGCTACGGCAGCGTCTTCTGTATATGGCGTTCTACCGGACAGCGCTGATCGCGGAGCTCATTCGTTTCTGGCGACAACCGGCGTCGCCGGCGTTGGCCGACATCGTGTACTGCGCGGTAGCAGCGGGGTTCAAGCCCGTCGTTACCTCAACGTTGAACTCAATGTAGCTGTCGTGTGGGCCTTGATTCGTGACGTGCCAGATTCTCGGGTCCGCCCGAAGTGGCCGTTGTTGCCGGCCTCACTGTCGGGGGCGCATGAGGGGGTTGGGCGTGGGGTGGTCAAGGCTTACCCTGGCGCACGCTGTCACACAGTTTTGATCACTGATTGTTCACGTGATTAGTCAATATGTGTAATATGTCTATCAGTGCGTGAGTGGCGTAGCGGCGTTGGCTGGAAGGGGACCGATGACCAGGCATCTGAGTCAGGATTCGCAGACCGATGAGCTGATGTCGCAGGTGGCGGCGACCGCCATGTCGTCTCGACGGTCGGTGGTCGTACGCGTGAACGCGATGGGGTTTGTGCGCTATGTGACGTTGAGCAATGAAGCTCGCCAGTGGGATTCGGTCACGCTGAACAAGCGGTGCCGGGCGGTAGCGGCGGTGGCTCATGATCGATGGTTGGCCAACCACGGGGTTTCTGATGGGACGTTACCGACGCTGGAAGCGGTTGCCGCTGCCGAGCGTGCATTGAACTTCTAATCGCGTAAGGAGCGATGCATTATGTCGTGGGACGTGTTCGGTTTGGCGATTAACCAGGTCGTGGGGGATGCGTTGAAGGCGTTCGCGGGGTCGGGTGCTGTTCCGTTGAACACCGGTACTGGAGGCGTTCCGTTTCCGTTGGAGCCTGCGCCGGCTCCTCCTGGTCCGGTTCCGAGTCCGCCTCCAGCGCCGGATGGTCCGCCTACGACGACCACAACGACACCCGGTCCGCCCGGTGCGCCGACCCCACCGTCGGCGACGCCGCCGCCACCGCCTCCTCCAGGCGCTCCTGAGGGGGGTGACGGTGGGCCCGCGGCTGAGGCTGCGAAGGAGAATGCTCGCAAGATCGGAATGATGCTGGAGGCTCTTCACGATTTGGACTCAGCTGGTATCAGCGCCGATGAGATCGCCGCGGCCGGGGAGGCCGGTCGTGCGGAGCTGGAGAAGATCAATACCGATGTGCAGGCGAAGATTACCGAGCTGAAAGCCAGCGGCGCTCTGTACACCCCGGAGGGGCAGCAGGCCTTGATGGACTACAGCAAGACGCGGTTGGAAGAAGCGCGTGGGGTCATCGAGAAGGCCGCAGCTGAGGCTGAGGACAAGGCCAAGGACACCGACAACAACACCAAGGCCTATGAAGGTGTGGGAGGTCAGGGTGGCGGCAGCGCTGACGGCGGGGCCGGTGGCGGAGAGGCTGGTGGCGGCGGCGCCGAGGACAAGTCGGCTGGTGAGCCTGTGGCGGCTGCTGGGCAGCCCGGTCTGGGTATGGGTGGGATGCCCGGCATGGGTATGGGTGGCATTCCTGGGCTCGGTGGTGGCATCCCCGGCTTCGGAGGCGGGGGTTCTCCGTTCGGTGGTGGTGGCGGGCTACCAGGTGCGGGGTTCGTTGATCCGTTGGCATCGTCGTTGGCGGGGCTCGCCGATCCAGAGCGGGCAGGCCTGGGTTTCAACGACGAGCCGGCCGATGAGCCGGACGATAAGGATTCCGAGGGTTCTGAGTTCAAGGACACCGGGAATACGGATGAGGGCGGTGCCGGCGAGGGCACTGACGGCAAGGACGATGCGGGCACGCAACCGGCGGGTGCCAACGGTGCGCCTGGTGGCGGCGAGCCTGGCGTTGTTCCGCCGGTCGTGGAGCCTCCGAAGTCCACGGAGATCACGTTGCCTAGTGGTGAGGTGACCGAGGCGCGGTCGCCTGTGGGTGCTGAGGCGGTGCGGGCGGCGTTGGCGGGTTCGTCGGTGTCTGAGTCGTATCAGAAGGCGGGAGTTACGTTGCCGCCTGCCGGAACTCCGGTGACTGAGCCGATTCCGCCGACGAAGTTGCAGGCCGGTGATGTCGGTATGTGGAAGGACCACCAGGTGATGGCCTTGGGTAACGGCAAGGTGCTGGTCTCAGGTCAGGAACAGCCGTTGGAGAGCGTCAGTTCAGGGCCAGACTTCCTGGGCTGGTTCGACCCCACCGCGACAGGTAAGACCTCGGCAGCGGTGTAGAGCATGTCTGTGGAGACGTTTGTGCGGTCGGCTGGGGGGGTGATGGGTGGTGTGCGCGACGGATTCGGCACCTCGGGCGGCTCGGCGCTGCTGCCGTTGCCGGCCACCCCGCCACCGGCACCGCCGGCCCAAGCTCCCGGCAGCGGGGGTGCTGCTGAGGGTCAGGAGAACAGTGGGTGGCAGATCAGCAATAGGGTTGCCGCCCTTGCCGATCAGGACAACACCGCACACTCCGACTTACAGTCCACCCTGGGGTGCTCCGACGAGCACCAGGGGGAGATGACCGCGATCATCGATCAGGCTGTTGCTGACGTGCAGTCGATGGGGCTGGCCACCAACACTCCAGAAGGTAAGCGGGCGTTGATCACCGCCATCATGCAGCGGCTGGAAGAGACCCGCGGGACTGCCGATGCGGGGACCGCTGATGCGGGTACTCATGCGGCCTCGTCGGCGGCGAATGTCGCGGGGTACAACGATATTGGCGGTGCGCCGCGCGGCCCGTCACCGTTGGCCGGGTTCGGCGGCGCCATGCCCGGGATGGGTGGCGGGATGCCCGGCGGCATGCCAGGTATGGGTGGCGGGATGCCGGGTATGGGCGGTCTTTCTGCGCTGGGGCAGCCGTTGAGCGCCTTGAGCGGACTGGCCTCCCCGGCCGGACAGACCATCACCAAAGCGGCTGCATCGGACCGCGGGTCGGGGAGTGGGTCTGGGCGAAATGTGTCGTCAGCCGGGCGTATTTCTGTCAAGGATGTTCGGTTTGACCGCGAGAAGTTCCCGGTCGGCCGGGAGGCCTACAAACGTTATGTGGCCGAGGCGCTCGACGTCATGGGCATCACTGACCCCCAGGCGCGAGAGAACTGGAGTCGGGGCCTCATGACCGCGGCTGCGCGTGAATCAAGCTTCAATCCGCTGGCCATCAATCTCACAGATTCCAACGCGCACGGTGCCGCCGCGGCTGACGGCTATTTTGGAAACTCGTCGCGGGGCGGCTTGCAGACGATTCCGACCACGTTCGCCGAAAACCACCAGCCCGGCACCTCGACCAACATTTACGACCCGGTGGCCAACATCAGCGCCGCCATGAACTACGTGATGGGTCGATACAACGTCTCCCGTGACGGCAGCGACCTGACAAAGGTAGCTCAGTTCAATCCGGGTTCTGCTGGAGGTGGTTACTGATGTCTGTGGAGACGTTTGTGCGGTCGGCTGGGGGGGTGATGGGTGGTGTGCGCGACGGATTCGGCACCTCGGGCGGCTCGGCGCTGCTGCCGTTGCCGGCCACCCCGCCACCGGCACCGCCGGCCCAAGCTCCCGGCAGCGGGGGTGCTGCTGAGGGTCAGGAGAACAGTGGGTGGCAGATCAGCAATAAGGTTGCCGCCCTTGCCGATCAGGACAACACGGCGCACTCCGAGCTGGAATCGGCAGCGGGATCGTCAGGGCTGCATCAGGGGGAGATGACCGCGATCATCGATCAGGCTGTTGCTGACGTGCAGTCGATGGGGCTGGCCACCAACACTCCAGAAGGTAAGCGGGCGTTGATCACCGCCATCATGCAGCGGCTGGAAGAGACCCGCGGGACTGCCGATGCGGGGACCGCTGATGCGGGTACTCATGCGGCCTCGTCGGCGGCGAATGTCGCGGGGTACAACGATATTGGCGGTGCGCCGCGCGGCCCGTCACCGTTGGCCGGGTTCGGCGGCGCCATGCCCGGGATGGGTGGCGGGATGCCCGGCGGCATGCCAGGTATGGGTGGCGGGATGCCGGGTATGGGCGGTCTTTCTGCGCTGGGGCAGCCGTTGAGCGCCTTGAGCGGACTGGCCTCCCCGGCCGGACAGACCATCACCAAAGCAGCGTCGACCAAGCCTAGTGGCGGTGCCGATCGCGGGCTGGATACGAGCGGTCCCGGCCGTGCCAATGAGCGTGGGCTGCAGAAGTACACCAAGCTGATGAACCGGGCTATCAGTGCTGCGTTCCCTGAGATCAAGGAAATTGGTGGGGTTCGCTCGGATTCGCTGCACTGGCATCCCGACGGGTTGGCCCTGGACATCATGATCCCTAACTGGGATACCCCCGAAGGGCGCCAGCTCGGCAATGAGGTCGTCAACTTCCTGGTCCGTAATCGCACCGAGCTGGGGTTGGACCACATGATCTGGCGACAGCAGATGATTCAGCCTGATGGAAGCGCATCGATGATGGGTGATCGCGGTGGCTCCACGCAGAACCACATGGATCACGTACACGCGGTCTCGATCGGCGGGGGAAGGTAGAAGTGGCGGGATCGAACGAATCTGAGAAGCAGCGGCCGCCGCGGCGGCGTGGCACCGGGCTGACGTATGCCTCGTTGGAGCAGGTCGCCGCGTGGCGGTTTCTGTGGCATCGGATGGCGGTCGCGGTGGCTCGACATTCGGTGCGCCTGGTGCACGATCCGTCGAAGAACTACGGGGCGTCGACCCTGGTAGGTGTGGTGATTGCTGCGCTGGCGCTCGGGGTGTGTTTTGTGTTGGCGTGGCTGCGGCCCGCCGGCCAGATCGGGGAGTCCAAGCTGGTGGCCGATCGCGCCAGTGGGGCACTGTATGTCGATATCGGCGGAACGATGCACCCAGTCCTGAACTTGGCGTCGGCCCGTCTGATCCTGGGCCAGGATGCGTCTCCCAAGCTAGTACCGATGGCTCAGATCGAGGACCGTCCGATGGGTCCGATGGTCGGGATCATCGGCGCCCCTAATGACTTGGCTCCGCGCACCCCGCAGACCACCGGGTGGGGTTTGTGCGACAGGCTCGGCTCCGGTGGACCGCAGAGTAAGCCCTCGGTCACGGTGCTCGCCGGCGACTTGGAGTTGGGTGATTGGTCGCACGAGATGCATTCACCGCAGGCGGTGCTGATGAACTATGGCGGCTCGGTGTATCTGGTGACCGATGGCCACCGATCGTCGATCGACCTCGCAGATCGTCCGGTCATGTTGGCACTGGGTATTCAGGCCGGTGGTGTGCGGCCCGCGCCGATGTCGAAGGCCCTGTTTGAGGCTTTGATTCCTACTGCGCCTTTGCGGGTTCCGGCGGTGCCCAATCCTGGCGGGCCTGTCGGGTACGCCACGACGCAGCTGCCAGTCGTGTCGGGGTCGGTGGTGCGCTCGGTATCCGCTGATGGGCAGCAGCAGTTCTTTGTGGCCTTGCCTGCCGGCATGCAGTTGATTCCCGAAACGGTGGCGTTGATGTTGAGCAACGCCGACCCATCTGGTCAGGGCCGGGTGCTTGAAGCGGCACCGCACATAGTTGCTGACGCGCCGCAGGCGGTGGGCTTCGATGTCTCGAAGTATCCCCGGGGTCCCCTGACATTGTTGGACAAGGCGGTGGAGCCCGTCACGTGCGTGGTGTGGAGCAAGGACGCCAATGAGGCGCAGGCCAGCGTAAGGACGGTCTCGGGGCGTCGGCTACCTATCCCGGTCAGTGAGGAGCCCAAGGTGATGCGGATGGTCTCTGGACAGGCCAACGATGCTGCCGATGCGGTCTATCTGGGCTCCGGTAGCGCGAATTTTGTTCAGGTCACGGGTGTGGAGCCAGACTCGCCGCGTCGTGAGTCGTTGTGGTGGATAGGCGATACCGGGGTTCGGTTCGGGATTGATGTCGCGGGGCAGGGCAATTCCACACAGCAGGCCTTGGGGTTGAAGGACACGACGCCGACGCGGGCTCCGTGGACGGTGATCCGATGGCTGCCGGCGGGCCCACTGTTGTCGGAGCAGGCGGCGCGTGTGGAGCGGGACACGGTGATCAACATTCCGGGCCAGCGGTTGCAGAGCGAGGGGAACTGACCGTAATGACCAAGCAGGGATTCGATAAGGAGAAGGTGCGCTCGCCGGAGCTTGGTGAGCGCAGCCTGACATTGCCCGAGCTGGCTGAATTGGTGCGTCCGCCGCAGTCTCGGCCGCCCATGTGGGTGTGGATCTTGGTGTTCGTCATCGCCGTGGTGACGTTGTTGGTCATCATGATCCGTAGCGGAGCGCGCACGATGGGTATGGGCGGCCTGTTCATTCTGCCGATCATGCTGATGTCGGTGTTCATGATGATGCGCAACCGCGGGGGCGGGCAGAATGAGAAAGCACGGCCGGCGGCATTGGCGGCCAGCCGGGTAGATTATGCGCGCACTCTCGATGAGTTGCGTGAAGATGTCCATGAGGGCGCCCGGGCGCAGGCCCGCGAGATCGCCTACCACCATCCCAACCCCTCTGAGGGTGCGCTGTTAACTCTGGTCGGCACAGCCCGAATGTGGGAGCGCTCCCCGAATGACCGGAACTTCGGGCACGTGCGTATCGGCGTCGGCGTAACACGGCTGAGGACGAAAATACTTCCTCCCCAGAAGGTTCCGCCGCCAGAGTTTCGGGAGACGGCCACGGCAATTGCCGCCCGCGATTTCTTGTTGACACAGAATGTGGTCCACGACGTCGCTCGGCCGCTGCATTTGTTTGACCAGATGGGGTGGTCGTTCTTTACCGCCGAGGATGATCAGCGCCCGATCGTTCAGGGATTGCTTCGCGCGATGGTCTGCCAGCTGTGCGCGTTCCATGGTCCGGATGTGGTGCGGTTGGCGATCATCAGCGATGACGAGGCGGCGTGGCAGGGCGCTAAATGGCTTCCCCACGTGGGTGATCCGGTTCTCGTTGATGCCTCCGGGCCGGTGCGGATGATCTATTCCGATGTGGGGGAGTTTATGGATCGGCATGGAACTGCGCTGCAATCAAAGGGTCCGTGGTCAGCCCGCATGGAGGGGATGCCACCTCCCGACGATCACATGGTGGTAGTGGTGGACTCGCCGGGGGCGAACTGCGCTCCACTGCTCGGGGTGCTCAAGAGCGGTGACCTCGGTGAGCCGGTAGACGCGATGGGGTTCGCCGGTTTGTGTGTGTTGGAGGCCACCGGAGATACGTTCTCAGCATTGGCGACATCGGCAACAGCATTCGTCCTTGATGACCAGGCCAGCTTGCTGCGCGCCGAGGAGGTGCTGTGATGACCGAGGTGTCTAGCCGGTACGCCAAGGGTCTCAAATTCGCCGCAAAGCCGGACGTGATGTCGCAGGTGGAGTTCGAGGTTTTTGCTCGGGCGATATCGCGGTTTGAGCGTGAAGATGCTGCGACACGTCTGCTGGCTGAGCGGGCCGCTGATGCTCGGGCAGGCCAGGATTTCTTGGACTTCTTCGAAATCGCGGATGCCCGACAGTGGGATCCGCACACGTTGTGGTCGAAGATGACTGTGCAGAACAGGTTGCGGGCGGCGTTGGGCAAGAACCCGACCTCCGGCAAGCCGGTGTGGTTGGACTTGAAAGAGTCCGATGAAAGCGGCATGGGTCCGCACGGCATGTTGACCGGTCAGATCGGCTCGGGGAAATCCGAGACGTTGGTGGCGTTCATTTTGGCGTTGGCCATGACGCACAATCCCGAAGTGCTGCAGCTGATTTTGGGCGACTTCAAGGGTGAGACGGCGATGATGGCGCTGGCTGACTTGCCTCAGGTTCAGGGTGTCATTTCCAATCTCGAAGAATCCTCGTCCCGACTGGATCGCCTGGAGGACATGCTCAACGGTGAGGTGGTGCGTCGCGAGACGATCTTGAAGGCCGCCGGGTATAAGGATGTCCGCAACTATGAACGGGCGCGGGCGACGACGCGTCCGGAACTGGAGCCGCTGGGCGCTCTGTTGATCGTGCTGGACGAGTTCTCCGAGCTGCTGAAAATCCGGCCCGCGCTGACCGGAACGTTTGACACGGTGGCGCGTAAAGGTCGCGGGCTCTGGATGCATATTCTGAACGCATCCCAGCGAGTCGAGTCCGGTCGCATGGCCGGAATGATCAGCCAGCAGACCTACTCGATCGGATTGAAGCTCAAGGACGCCGGGCAGTCGCGTCAGGCGATCGGTTCGCCGAAAGCGTATACCGACCTGATCGGGGCGCCGGTGGGTACCGGTTTCTTGGTCCACGAGGACGAACATCAGTTGTTCCGGTCGTTTTACGTGTCAGCGCCCTTCATTGCGCCAGTGGTGGGCAAGGCGCAGCGTCGACGCCAAGAGGGCCAGTTCATCGACGCGCACCGCTTCGATGCCGGCGTGCACTCCTTGCCGATCGACATCGAGCTAGTCGATGACGAGGATGATCGCGCAGCTCAAGAGCAGGCCGAGGCGCAGGCCTTGGCCGAGACAGACGTCGATTCCCCGACGGTGGTCTCGACTCTGGTCGGGCGATTGGCCGAAGCAGGCCGTACCTGCCGTCCGATGCACCGGATGTATCTTCCTCCGCTGGAAGACATTCCAGCGATCCCGTTGGACGAGATGGCTCAGGAGTTCTGGGGCCGGGACTGGCTGGATGTCACCGCGGACGCCGGTTTACGGGTGCCCTACGGCCGGGCCGATGACCCGTTTGCTCACAGCCAGGCCTTGGTTGTGGCGGACCTGTCCAGGGCTCAGGGCAACGTGATGGCGGTCGGAGCACCGCAGAGCGGGAAGTCGACCGCGGTGCAGACGATCGTTGCATCCCTGGCGATTTCGCACAGTCCGCAACGGGTGCAGTTCTACGGTGTCGATTTCGGTGGCGGCAGACTCGACGCGTTAACAGGGTTGCCGCACGTAGCTGGGATCGCAGGCCAGGGCAACGCGGAGAAGGTCGCCCGGGTGGTCAGTGAGGTCGAGCGGATTCTCAGGGACCGGGTGCGCAGCTGGGAAATCGCGGGGTGCGATCTGGAAGAATTCCGTGCGCGGAAGTTCGCCGGCAAGCCCGGCGAAGTCCCCGACGACGGTCATGGCGATGTGTTCCTGCTCGTGGACAATCTCCCCGGGCTCAAACAGCAGGACATAGATCTGCACGGCCGGATCGTCGCACTCGGGTCAGGCTCGGCACTGAACTACGGCATTCATTTACTCGTGACCAACGACCAGTGGGCGACAGCGAATCTGACCCTCAAGGACAAGTGCGGCACACGCGTCGAGATGCGAGTACAGGAACCCACTCAGAGCGAGGCCGGTGATCGTCAGATGGCCGCGGCGGTGCCCGATCAGCCAGGCCGGGGACTGATCAAGGACGCCGGCAAGACGTTGCACTTCCTGGCAGGGGTGCCAGTGTCGTCAACGGTCCTCTCCCCGGTCGGTTCTGATTACGGCCAAGATGCGGTCCAACAGACGTGCGCGCTCATCGCGCAGCGCTGGAGTGCTCTCGGCGTAGCCCCTGCCCCGACGTTGCCGACGTTGCCCTCTGAGGTGAGTTACGTCGAACTCGATGATGTGCCGCGCGGGACGTTGAAACTCGGGATCGGTGAGCACGCGCTGGCTACGGTGGGTGTCAACCTGGCTGAATGCCCACATTTCTACGCCGTGGGCAGCGCGAAATCGGGTCGTACTACGGTGCTCAAGACCCTCATCACGTCAATCCAGCACAGTTTCACTCCTGAGGCCGCGAAGATCATCGCCTTCGACGTCGGCCTGGAGCTCGGGGCGTTCATCGACCCGGCCTACTTGACGTTCTACAGCTCCGATGCTCAGGAAATCGGCGAAGCAGCCAAGAAGCTCGCAGCCAAGTTCGCCGAGCGAACCCCGCCGGCGGATGCCAGCCCCGAACAGAAGGCGCGCTGGCGCTTTAATGGCCCGCGCTACTTCATCGTGATTGACGACTTCACGCTGCTCAACGTTCCGGGGTACAGCTCGATGTCGCTGGTGGCTCCCTTGGAGCAGGCTGTTTCGCGGGGGAGACAGATTGGGCTTCACCTTCTGGTCGCCTCATCGGTGAAGAATTGGATGTCCACCACGGGTGGCAACAAGATCATCTCCGGGATGAGCGCCGCCGGGGCGGGTGTGCTGATCCTTGATGGTGCCCGAGACGATGGGCCGATTGTTGCCGGTATCCGCGCCGCCCCGAGGGCGCCCGGGCGCGGCGAGTTGGTCTATCCCAAGGGTGGCCGCCAAGTGATCCAGGTGGCTACCCCGCCGCTACCGGAGGGCTACAGCCCGATCGCTCATAGCGATGAATGGTGAGCGGTGGAAATTCGCGCATGACAACGTCGTCAAATCGTGGTGGTATCAAAGAGGCAGGCCAGTCGCGTGTATGGCTGGCAAACAAGTCAACAGACACGGGGACTGTTCACTTCATGTGTACGCAGTGACTATTCCTGTGTTATCGTGCAGGAGTCTTGATTAGTTAGGGGAGGCGTCCATGACGTCAGTAGTAGTCAATCCGGTCGGTCTTGCCGCCGCCGCGGCGGCCACCGCAGGACTGTCAGCTCAAGCTGCCGGCCATACGGCGCAGGCGGCCGCGGCCGCGGCGGTCGTGCCGCCGGGGCTGGAGGAGATTTCGGCGACCAACGCGGCGAAAATCGCCGCGTACAGCGCGGAGGTGTCGGCGGTTCTGGCCGGGGCGTCGGCGATGCAAGCGCTCTACGGTGTCGCGAACTCGGTGGCGGGCACGGTGACCTCGCTCGAGGATGCGGCCAACGCCGTATTGATGAACGCGGTCCTGTAGGGCCCAGGCAGGGAAGACGGGGAGCGCGACTATGCCACCGGGGGCCTATCAAGCTGAACCGCCGGAAACTACGTCGGCGGGCTTTTGGCTTGGACCGTCCGCTGCCTCGTTCTTCGCCTCGGCCGCGCAACTCGAAGCGCTGGCCGGTGCCATCATCGGCATGTTGGGCGGGCATGCGGCTGTGGAAGCCGCGATGTCCGTCAGTTGGCCGTCCGCCACAGGCGAGATCGCCAGGTTGGCCCATGTCCCGCATCTTGTGTGGCTGGGGACGGTGGCGACCATGCTCAACCACGCCTCTGCCAGCATCATGGCCACCGGGGACGCCTTCGAGACGCTGCGGGCAGCGACCCCTAATCCGGGTGAGGTCGTTGGCAATCAGAGCGAGCATATGGCCTTGGTCGGGGCGAATTTTCTAGGGATGCTGACTCCGCTGATCGTCGCCAACCGTGGCCAGTACACCGAGATGTGGATGCGGGGCTCGGCCAACAAGTCGGCCTACGAGGCAGCATCCCTGGCGGGGGTGCAGGCGATACCGCCGATACCGCCACCACCGCCAAGCACCGTCGGTGCGGCGGGCGGCGGCTCTCAGCCAGGCGCGCAGTCCGCCGATCCCAGTCAGATGATGGAGACCGCGACTGGGCTGTTTCCGCAGCTTCTGAGTATGCCGACGCAGGCGTTGTCGGCGTTCAGTGGCGGCGGGCCGCTCAAGAGCATCACCGAGCTGCCGCAGCAAGCATTCGGCCAGCTCAGTTCGCTTGCGTCATCGTTGAATGTGTCACCGGATGATCTGGGAGCCGATTTCTCCGCCGGCGACGCGGACTGGGTGACCCAGACGCCGCAGGCCGGGGGTGCGGTCGCGGCCTCGCTCGGCGGCGCGGGCGGGGGCGGCGGGATGGGTGGGGCCATGTCGGCCGCCTCAGCGCTGCGCAGTCCCGGCTCCTGGGCGTCCTCGGTAAGCGCGGCGACCCCAGTCAGCGCTGACTCGGGCTCGCGCATCGAGCAGGTGCGATCTGGGACAACGATGCCGGCCAGCATGGGTGGCGGCGGAATGATGGGACCGATGGCCCACGGGGCCGCCGCGGCAGGGGCCGCCAATCAGCAGGATTCGGAGAAGAAGCAGGTCGACGGCGCCACTGTGATGGCGGCGGCGTCGAACCTCTACACCGGCACCGACTCGATACCGGTGATTACCGGAGGTGGTGGTCTGCTGACTGCCAGCGCCGGGGGCAAGGGGGTGCCCTGAGCGAGTTGCGGGCACAACACATTCTCGACAGACATCCAGGCGACACACCCCGAAAAGGGCTGTAGCCGTTGACGAAAGGATTACCAGGACATGACGATTTCCGGCGATATGGAGCTCATGGAGACCACCCAGCAGGGTCTCTTTGAGAAGCAGGACCGGTTGCAGTCGATGGTGCAGCAGCTCGGATCGGCACTCGAAGCCGTCGCACCGGGCTTCAAAGGTGCTGGCCAGGCTGCGCTGATGCGGGTCGGTGAAGACCTGCAGACCATGGGCAACCAGCAGGCGCTCATGCAGGAAGAACACGGTCAGAAGATGGGCGTGTCGAAGACCAGCCTTCAGGAAGGCGATGAGGACGCCGCTGCCGGCCTCAGTGCCATCGACGCCATGAGCGTCTGACCGGCATCCACATCCAGGAACCAACGTAGAGGAGCACACCATCATGAGCTTGATCGAATACAACGTCCCGATGATTCAGGACTGCGCTCAGCAGATCGCGGCCTGCAAGACGCTGACGGCCGAGGTCGCCGCCGAGGCGAACAAGTTGAAGGCCCTGACCGAGGCGTCGTTCCAGGGTGGCGGCGGCGACGCCTTCCGTGAGAACTACACCCGAGCCATCACCATGGTCGATGCCTTGAGCGGCAAGCTCAACGAGGCTGAGACCGCCCTGCTGACCGGCGCGGACGGAATGGTCGCCAAAGACGGGTTGATCAAGGCGCAGTACGTGTAGGTGGCCATCCACCTTCTGTGACGGGTATTCGGCCCGGTCTGGCGATTCTGTCGGCAGGCCGGGCCGAGTGCTTTGAGCGCAGTATGCAAGAAGATCGTTCACGACGGGGAGAAGAACCATGGGTGGGACAGCATTTGTGAGGCGTCCGGGTCCGCGTGCGGCGGGACCACAGCCGGCGACAAGCTTGGAGATCACCGCCGAGGGGCTCTGGCTGGTGCAGGCATTGTGTGCGGTCGAGACGTTGCCCGCAGTGCTCGTGTGTCGGCCGTTTGTGAGTGAATGCGGCGTGCCGGAAAGTCACCCGGGCTATGCGGTGCTCCACGAGGCGGGCGTCCTATTCGATGGCGATGCCGTGCACCCACAGGTGAAGTTGTGGATGGAAACACTGGGCAATCCCGATGTGGTGCTGTCGTGTCTGGTCCACCGCGGCGGCGAGCATCTACGGGTAGCGATTGCCCGCCGCGGTGATGTGACGGTCGCTGCCGCGCGGCACGGGGAGAACGTCACTGTGGAAAGCTTGGGCCCGGGCATGACGCTCGCGGGCTTGGTGCAACGCGTGCTCCCGCTGTGCGGTCCAGTCGTGGCGCCGGCGTCCTTCAACGCGGTTACCGTCCCGACCGCGGACTTGCTGAGCAGCTTGGCGCAGGTGTTGCGCGGCGAGCACAGTCCGATGGTGGCGTTGGGCCGCCTCGGCATGGATGCCGACCAACATCGCATCGTCACGCTGGCAGCCGATCACCCGGTCATGGAGTTGTCGATGGTCGTCGTGACCCACGGCAGCAACCATCAAATGCAGGTCAGCAAGACAGCAGCAACGGTTACCGATACCAGTGCAGGCAGGGTCGTCAGCGGACCGGTTCGTAGCGAGAGTGGCTCCTGGTGGACGTTGATTGCGCCGGGGTCAGACGCGGCGATCCTCTCAGCGCTCAAGTCGGTGATGTCTACGGTTGGCCTGGCGGACTGGTCAGCTACTCCTACGCCGAGGCGTTAAGAGCGCCATCCTCAGCCCTGGCCGTGCCGCCGAAACGCCACCACATAAATCAGTCAAATCATATGTTTACGTGGTGACCAAAAGTGATTAATCATGTACTGTTATGAAGCAGTTCCAGGAGGTAGGCCACTAGTGGCGCAGGAGAATCGAGAGCCCGTGAGCGATCAGGACTTTTTCAGCCAGTATCTACAGCCGACGGGTACGCCCGCCACCGGGGACGACCCGGCGACTCCGCTGCCGCCCAACGACGATGCACGTGACGACGGCGGCGATCCGCCCCTCAACGAGGGAAGCGCTGTCCCGCAAGCTGATCCTTTCGGGGCAGCGGCCGCGCCGCCCACTCCGGGACCGAGCATGCCCGACGCTGGATTCGACGGTGGAAACCCAGCAGCCGCGTACCCCGCGCCCGCGACGAGCACCCCACCGCCGACCGCTGACCCCGGGTACACCAGCACCCACCGACCACCGGACACCTACCCAGCACCACCGCTCCCGCCAACGGGCGGATTCGATGGTGGCCACGCCGCGTACCCGCAGGCGAGCACCCCACCGTGGATAGCTGGCGCTGAGTACGACAGTGGATACCCGGCAGCCGCACAGTCTGCGCCCCCGGCGGCGGGGGCCCCGCCGCCCTGGGGAGCTGACCCCGGATACGACAGCACCCACCGGCCACCCGACCCTCACACAGCACCACCGCCGGCCGGGTACCCGACGCCGCGGCAACCCGGTGATCAGTCGACAGCGCGGCACGCTCAGCCGCCGGGACCCAGATATCAGCACGCCGCCGGTAATGCAGACGCCTACAGCGGGTCCCAGCGCGGGTACACGAACCCAGCTCCGCGGCACATGCCCACCCCGCCGCCTCAGGGGCCCTACGAGCCGCACGATGGTTCGCCGCGTCCAGAGCCGACCGAACGGCCGACCTGGCAGTCGGGACCTCCCGCTGGTTATCCGGGCGGGCCGGCTCCGCAGTCCCCGCCCCCGCCCGCTGCCCGCCCTGGTTCATTCGGTGGGCCCGGACAGCGCCATGAGTCAGTGGGCGCCATGCAGTCTCAGGTCCGAGAAGCCGATTTCGTCACCCCATACAAGCAGGTTCCCGAGCGCGGGTGGCGGCGCAAGGTGTATCAGACGACGCGGATCAACTTGGGGCTCAGTCCTGCTGAGCGTGAATGGAATGATCTGCGGCGACGTCTGACGGTCAATCTCCGGGGTACGTACACGATCGCGGTACTGCAACAGAAAGGTGGGGTGTCCAAGACCACCACCACCGTCGGCATCGGGGCGGCGCTGGCGCGTTACCGCGACGACAAGGTGGTGGCCATCGATGCCAATCCAGCCAGCGGTAACCTCGCCAAGCGGATCAATGAGCCGAGCACGGGAACGTGGCGCGGGTTGTTGATGGATCAGAATCTGCACTCTTACAGTGATTTTCGGCACTACTTGGGCAAAGATAGTTCCTCCGGTTTGGAGGTTCTCGCGGGCGATCCTGGCGACGAGGTGATCACCGGTCACGCACTGGCGATGACTTGGCAACGCCTGTCTCGGCAGTACCCGATCGCGTTGCTCGACTGCGGAAATCAGATGCGTGACGATGTGATTGCCGCTGTGCTGTCGATGGCAGACGTTGTGGTGATTCCCACCACCACGCGCTACGACGGGGCCGAAGCCGCGCGTGAGACGTTGGATTGGCTTATGCAGCATGGTTATCCGCATCTGGTGCGGTCGGCGGTAATGGTCGTCAGCAACGTCAACAAAGTCACTCCCACCAAGGCTGTACGCAATCTGCATGAAGGGTTTGAGCGAGCGGTGCGGGCAGTCCATGACATTCCCTACGACCCGCATCTCAGCGATGCCACGGCCATCAACTTCGATCGGCTCGCACCGCAGACCCAGCGGGCGTTCATCGAAACAGCGGCCTCGATTGTCGACGGCTTCGCAGGCGCGGCAGACAAAGATCCGGGGTATCGGCCGCAGTGGCCGACACCTGGCCATGAGTATGGGCAGGAGCGGCGATGACATCAACTGACGTTGCGGTGACCGACAATTATCCAGTCGGGACGGTTGCTGCCGAACGAGTGCGGCTGGCCGAACAGGTACGGGTGGCGGTGCTTTTTGAAGGCCGCCAGCACGATCTCACGTTGCCTGCAAGCTCGCCAGTGGCCGCTGTCGCTGATTCGCTGGTGCGCGTCCTACTGACCCGTGAGGGTAACGAAGACGGAATGCGCAGCCCCGATGACGAGCGCATGATCAGCCCAGGCGTGGTGCGGATGACGCTGATCAACGGGCAACCCTTGGACCGTACCCAGAGCCTGACGCAGCAAGGTGTGCGTGATGGCGAACTGCTGGTGCTCGACATCATCGACGCCGAAGTCGAGTTCACCCCGATCTTCGAGTCCCCCTCCTCAGCAGTGGCGGTACTCAATCAGCAGCAGCATTCAGTGGTAACCGCTGAGACTGCGCGCCGCGTGGCCGGGGTGGTGGTGGCAGCAGCTGTCGCGGCAGTGACCGCACTGCTGGGGTTGGCCTGGTGGCGCAACCTCGACAGCGGTCAAGACTGGAACCTGATTCCCGGTGTCGCGGCCGCGAGTCTGGCAGTGGTTCTCCTGGTTGTTGGATCGTTGGTGTGGTGGCGAGCTAAAGACTCGGTAACTGCGACGGCAATGTGGCTCTCCGGTGTGCTGATCGCCTGCCCGGCAGCAGCGGTGATGGTGACTCCTGGCTATCCCGGAGCGTGGCACCTCATGTTCGCAGCGGTCGTCACAGCGACCGTGGCGGCAGCCTTATGGCGGTTGAGTCCGGCCCCACGGATCGTGGTATCGGCCACCGTTCTCATCAGTACCGCCACAGCGATATTGGCGGCGATCTACGCGCTGACCGGAGTCTCACTGCAGAACCTCTCGGTCGCGGTGCTGGCGGTCAACCTTTTCGTCCTCACCGGCGCACCCAAGCTGGCCGCACGGATGGCGGGTATCCCGATCCCACCGTTTCCGACCGTCACCGGCAAAGACACCTTCGCTGATGCCGATGCTATTGCCGCCGAGGCGTTGGTCGCTGCGGAACATCAGGGCACACCGACCGTGGAGCAACTTCGGCGCTCGGCTGAGGCCGCGAACATCTACCTGACCGCCCTGCTGGTCACGGTCGGAGTCTTCTTTGTGGGCGGCTCGATCTGGGCGGTGATACCCGGGCAGGGACGCTGGTGGCTGGCCACGGTGTACATCGGCGTGCTGGCCGCCATTCTGGTGATGCGAGGCCGGGCATTCGCCAGCCGGGAGCAATCCATCATTGTGGTAGCCACCGGGTTATTGATGGTGCTTATCACGGCCGCGAACTACGCTCTCGCCGGCGAGAGCACATTCACTGTCTACATCGCGGCGGCAGTGGTGCTCGGACTCGGTGCGGCCGGCTTGATCGCCGCAGCGGTCGTGCCCGCGAAGGTGTTCTCACCGGTCTTTCGCAAGGTCATCGAATGGATCGAGTACCTGCTGATTGTGGTCATCCCCCCGATGGCGATCTGGCTTCTGAACCTGATTTACCTGGCGAGGAACATGTGATGATCGGCCAACGCGCGGGGGTACTGGCCACAGTGGCCATGTTGGCAGCGGCCTGGCCACTGGTCGGCGCCCCGTCGGCAACAGCCATCACGCCGCCGGTTGTTGATCCGCTCGCGGTTCCGGACGGCACGCCACGACCCGACGAGCCCATGAAGCACAAGTTCGACTGCATCGCCACCGGGCTGATCGCCGGTACCGACCCGGCGGCGGTACCCGGCTCGCAGGCCTTCATGAATCTGCCCCGCCTGTGGGAATCCGCAGGCCGGGGAGCAGGAGTATCGGTAGCGCTCATTGACACTGGAGTCTGGCCGAATCCTCGGCTGCCCAGACTGCGCGGCGGCGGCGACTTCATCATGGATGGCGGTGACGGTCTTCAAGACTGCGACGCACACGGTACGACGGTCGCGGCTATCCTCGCGGCAAGCCCGTCCGAAGCTGACGGATTAGTCGGCGTCGCACCGGAAGTCGAGCTCATATCGATCCGTCAGTCGTCGCAAATGTTCACCCCCGTGGCCCCGTCTGCGACCTCGGAGGAGGACCGCCGGGCGGGCACGGTGAGCAGTTTGGCCAGGGCGGTGGTCGCCGCGGCCAACACTGGCGCTCGCGTGATCAACATGTCGATCGTGGCGTGCATCCCTGTGCTCAAGCCCGTCGACCAGACCACTCTTGGCGCCGCACTGCGCTACGCCGCCGTAGAAAAGGATGCCGTACTGATTGCCGCAGCAGGGAATACGTCCACTCCCGGGTGCGCACAGAATCCCAACATTGATGCCACCAGCGTCGAAGACCCACGCAACTGGAACTCAGTAGTGACCATCAGCACCCCGGCCTGGTTCTCCGACTACGTTCTGTCAGTCAGCGCCACCAACAATGAGGGTCAGCCCGCCGTCGATGACCAGGGCACGGACATCAGCGTGGGCGGGCCGTGGGTGGGTGTGGGCGCACCAGGGCTGTTCGTGGAGGGCGTCAACCAAGAAGGCAACCTGATCAACGGAACTCACGATCCGGAAACCAATTCGCTCAAACCCATGAGTGGCACGAGCTTTTCGGCGGCCTACGTCTCCGGTCTGGCAGCCCTGATCCGGGCAAAGTATCCCGATCTACCGGCCCATCAGGTGATCAACCGGATCAAGCAGACCGCTCATTCCCCGGCCGCCGTCGTGGACAACCGCCTGGGCTACGGTGCGATCGACCCGGTGGCCGCGTTGAACTACGACGTGCCGCCGATCCCGACGCCGCGGGAGAATCTGTCGCGCCCCCTTGGGCCACCACCACCTGACCCCGAACCGGACCGCCGTCCCATGATGATGGCGCTGGTGGGTACCGCGACACTGGCGGTGCTGCTGGGCGCGGTGTTAGCGGTCGGCGCTATGTCGAAATCGCGACGAGGCTGAAAGGGCCGATCCCGATGGTGATGTTAGACGAGCATATTCCCGGCCCCAAGGCCGGTTTGAACGAGCAAATTCGACGGTGGCGCTTGGATTTTCGACTGTCACTGGTGGTCATTTCCGAACTGATCGCGCTGGCTGTTCTCGTCGCGATCACCCCGGTGCTGTGGTGGGCTGCGGTGCTGATCGTGATAGCTGCGCTGTTGTTGGTCACGCTCAGCTATAACGGTGCCACCGCGTGGGGGTGGCTGGTCCGCGCCGGGCGCTTTCACTACTTCCGACGCAGCGGGAAGGCGCACATGCGGCGGGCGGGAATCCCTGCGGCGTTCACCGTCGACATGCCCGGGGCGGGCGCGGTAGGGATGCGGTGGGACGGGCAGTATGCAATCACCATGATTGCCTTGCACGGCAAGGCATTTGCGCCGACGGTGCTGGTGCCTGCGGGTGCGGAAACAACCAGTCTGGTTCCTGTGCAGGCTGTTATCGATCAGCTTCATCAGTTCGCCGGCCTGGAGCTGCATTCGGCGGACATCGTGTCAGCGGGCGCTCGGGTGGCTTCTGATGGGCGTTACACCCCGAAGTATGAGGAGATCATCGCCGATCGCGCCGCGGTCGGGGAGCGGCGTACCTGGCTGGTGCTGCGCCTGTGCCCGCAGGCCTGCCTGGCGGCAATGGTGTATCGAGGTGACGCGGCGGCCGCAGCGGCGGCGGCCACCGAGCGGGTGCGCCAGTCGGTGTTGCGCTCCGGTTGCCGGGCAATCACCTGCACTGCCGACCAGGTGGATCAGGCCACAGAAGCCCTGCTCGCCGGCGCAGAGCTGGACCGGATTCGTGAGGGCTGGAGTTATCTGGACACGGTGTCGGAGTACGTCACGACTTATCGGATCGCGGGCAAGGACCTCACGACACGTGTGCTCAACGATGTCTGGACGGTGCGCTCTGATGCCACGGTGACCGCGGTCCGCCTGACAGCCGATCGGGCCGGTGTGGTCGCCGCGGGCGCGGTGGTGCGGTTTCATACCTCTGCGCCGCTGCCACATCCACCCCTGTTGACGTTGCGTCCCGTCGTCGGGCAGTGCTTCGACTCGCTGCTGGCGAGTTTGCCGCTTGGCGACAGGGCTCTGCGTTTTGAGATGTCGCCGCGGCGTCTGACCAGCCCAGCCGAGCTGAAAGTGCCGGTGGGGCCCAGTGGCCCGATGCTCGGGATGACGGTTACCGGTGTGCCGTTCCTGATGCCGCTGACCGACCCGCTGCGCGCCAGCACTATTTCGCTGTGTGCATCTCTGGACACGGTGATTCCGGTGCTGTTGAGGGCCAGCGCGGCCGGATCGGTCATTCTGATTCACACTGAGCGCCCACAGGTATGGCAGCCGCTGCTCGACAACTCTCATCGCATCAGCATCGCCAACGATCGCGAGCCTGTGCGCTCGCCGAATATCATCGTCGCTGACGGCACTGGGCACGGTCTCACGGCTGGCGAGCGCGGACACACCCTGATCACGCTCAGCGAGGTCGCCGAACCGAGTGCAGATGTGACGTTGGTGCAGCACTCCGGCGACGAACTCGTGCTCGGTACACCAAGTGTGCAAGGAGTCCGCCTCAGCATCATGCGGCCGCGCAATGAGGCGCAGTTCCTCTCGCACCTGGTGGTGCGTGCATGATCAGCCAGCGGTCGTTGGACGCCCTTCGCGCGGCAATGAAGGTGATGGGGTCAGCACCCGAACGCGCAGCGCAAGTCTTCGTTCTTGCGACCCAAGACGATCCGGCGCTGGCGGATGGATGGTTGGGTCGCTACGCCACCGGAGAACGCACGGTGGCGGTGCTATCCAAGCTCTCGGAGAATGCCGAGCGACTAGGCGAGGGTTTAGGCAGGCTCCAGCTTGGCCCCGCTAATCTGGGCGCGTCCTTCGACATCGAGTACGCGCGCTTTCCGATCGCTGATCAAATCACCGCGCACCTGGCCTATGCATCCGCGCTGATCGCGTCGGACCAGTTCCAGCAGGCGAGCGACATACTCGATCGCTTGCCGGCAGATCATCCCGAAACCGGATACGTGCGCGCATGTCTGGCGACCAAGACTCAGCGTTGGCCCGACGTGTTGACGGCAGTAGGGGTGTGCACTCAAAGCCCACGAGACGTGTATCTGGCGCGGGCGGCAAGCCTGCTGGAGGCTTGGGCAGCAGCCAGTCTGGGATTGATGCAGCCTGCCTTACAAGCCGCACAGCGGGTCATTGACGGGAAGCCGACCCCCACCGATGGTCTGGCTGCGCGGGGAGCACGCGTCAACGATGTATTGACACGGGATGCGCTGTTCTGTCGTGCTTTAGTGCTTCGCCACCAAGGCGAAGACGAAGAATCCGAGTCCGTGTTGACCGGAATCCGCGTGCAGTGGCCGGATTTCGAACGTGCGCACATCGCCCTCAACGATCGCACGTTCGGGTTAGAAGTCACCGATCCGGAAACGATCGCTTCCCGCACCGATAAGTGGGACCCGAAAACCGGGACCAGCCGCGCTGCCCGTGATCAAGCAGACCGTGACGCCACGCGACAGGAAGTGCTGGCCCGGGCAGAAGAGCGGCTGGCTGCGTTCATCGGTCTTGAGGGGCCGAAGGAACAGATCGCCGTGTGGCGCACGGAAATCGAGATCGATCTTCTGCTGGCCGAACAAGGCGAGGAGGTCGGGACCGCCAACGAGAACCACATGGTGTTTGAGGGTCCGCCGGGGACCGCGAAAACGAGTTACGCGCGGATTGTCGCCGAAATCCTTTTTGGTCTAGGCAAAGTCGACCGACCGACGCCTCTGGAAGTCACTGAGGAAGATGTCGTAGTCGGCTATGTGTCGCAGACTGCGGAAAAGATGAGAGAGATCTGCGAGAAGGCCCTGGGCGGTGTTCTGTTTATTGATGAGGCTTACCGGCTCGCCCCTGAGACAGATGGGCACTCGTTCGGCAAAGATGCCATCAACACCTTGCTCAAGTACATGGAGGACTACCGCGACCGTCTTGTGGTCATCGTGGCGGGGTATCCGACGGAGATGCGCCGTTTCATGGCAACCAATCCGGGCCTCGCGAGCCGGTTCCATTTCACGTTGACCTTCGACAGTTACAACGCCGAGGAGATCGTCGCTATCGGCCAGGTGATCGCCAAGCAGGAAAAGATCACCGTCGCCGAAAGCGCGTGGGAACTGTTACGGCGAGAAACTGACCGTCTTCGCGCCATCCCTACAAAAGAGGGCACAGCGCTCGATGCCGCGGGTAACGGTCGCTACGCCCGCAAGGTGGTGCTCGCGTGCAAACGGGAACGCGCCCGCAGGTTGCACACGCTGGGTTCTGCGGGCCTGAGACAGCTCGCTACTGACGACCGGTCCGCCTTCGATGTCACTGACGACGATATGGCCCGTGCGCTCGCATCGGCGCTGACCCCAGAAGGCGTCAGCGCGTAGACGACGAACAATGCACAGTGCTGTTTACTTTACGTCTTCTCGTTGACTAACTATGACTCACTGTGTCACTGTATGGTCATGTCGTTGGATGAAGCGGTCGCGTCTCTGTCCAGCATGGATGCCGCACTCGACCTTGCTCACGGTCTACTCAAGCTCGGCAAGGATGGCCTAGGTAAGCAGTCGGGAGCCACCGCCTGGGAGGTCCATGCGGTTGTGCCCCTGGCGGTGATTCTGTTCGCCGCGGGTCCCTTGGGCTGCGGCGAAGGCGAGCCATGGGTGCGTGCGGCGATCGACAACGCCGATCCCGAGGACACTGTGCAGCCGGGGTGGGCACGCGCCGCGCTGCTGTGCATCACCGTCGACCCACAGATGGCTCGTTCGGTAGCCCGGCTGGCCGGGTTGAGTCAGCGGCAGCGCGACTGTCTGGTGATGGCGCTACGCGTGGCGTTAGACGAGTCTCCTGGCACCCTGGCCGGCACTGCGCGCATCTAAGCGAAGGGGCGAAACACTATGTACATCAAGCCATCCACGCCGTACTGCGGCTTCGGCCGCCGTGCCGGTGGCAACGAGATGTTCGTGCCGAGCAGCGCAGCACATGTGCTGGTGTCCGCACCGACCGAGACGGGCAAAAGTCGGCGCCTGCTGGCGCCGGCCGCCACGTTGTGGGGAGGCCCAGCAGTGGTCGTCTCGTCCAAGGACGATCTCATGCAGTACGTCATGGAACGCCGATGGGGACCAAAGGCGTTGCTGGACCTGCGGCCGCTGAAATCGCCGGTCTATCCAGAAGGCGTGGTTCCCAACATCTATGACCCGACTGTCACGATCGACAGTCCCTACGAAGCCCTGACCGTGGCCGAAACCATCATGCAGATGTCGACGGTCGGGTTGGGCTCGGGGGCTGATCAGGTCTCTGACGGCGGGGTATGGGAATCGCAGGCCGCCGGGCCGCTGGCGGCGTTTCTCTTCGCGGCGTCGCCGGAGGGCAACGGCAAGGGCATGGACTGGGTTCTAACGGCAGTCGACAACATCGACCCCGAGAACAGCACCCAGCCTGGGTGGGTACAGGCCGCCGCGCTGTGCCACCAGTACCCAACGTTGGCCATGGGTATGGCACGGATCATGGAAATGGACCCCCGTCAACGTGACTCGGTGGCCATCACAATGCGTAAAGCGATCACTCCCTGGCTGCGCACCTCGCTACTCGATCGTGAAGGGTTTGAACCGTTCACACCGGATTTTCTTGATGACCCACAGGCGACCCTGTTCATCTTGGCGCCGGCTGATGGCACTGTGGCCGGTTCCGCGGTGACTCTGCTGGATTCGTTGGTGCGTCGGTGGCGCGAGAAGACGTCGACCAGGGAAACGATGCATCGGCTGCTGATGGTCATTGACGAACTTCCCAATACGGCACCGATTCCTAACCTGCGACGCATCGTGGGGGAAGGTCGTGGGCTCGGCATTAATCTGATGGTGGCCGTCCAGGCATCCTCACAGCTCGACACCGTGTATGGGGCGGTGTATGCCAACGAGTTGCGCGATATCTTTCCAGCCTCGGTGATTATGTTCGGCGCTCGGGAGGAGGAACTTCTCACGGCGGCCGAGCACTGGTCGGGACTGACCAACCGACGGCCGCAAGGGTTCGGGCAGAACGACGGTGGCAAGAACCTCAACAACGATCTCGGTGCCACTCTGCGCTGGCAGGAGCTCCTGCCACCGACCCGCGAACATGCGCGGCTGCTGATCCGCGGCGGGGTGGGAACCTGCGTCGAAATACCTGACTGGTCCGTCTTTTTACAGTTTTACGATCAGACGACTCAGGCCATCCTGGCCAGAGCTCACGGCCGGGATGGGAGCGCTGGGGCCGTGGAGCAGGGGAGGCTTCGCCGCATGGTGCGGCGTGCGTGGCTGGATCGCGACAGTGCGGCGTGACCCTGAGCTTGCACGTCGGATCAACCTGCTTTTCGACGTCATGCATACGCGCACGGAGCCCCCGCTGAATTCGGCGGCCGCCGCCGCGGCCATGTCCGCCCGTGGTGGTTCTGCGGTCAGCGCGGCAGTCTTAGAGCAGTTGCGATTGGGCTACAGGGGCGATGCACTCGATGCACAGCTGAGCATTGTTGCTGACTTCTTCGGTGTACCAAGCGTTTATCTCACCGAGACTAGGGTTCGGACCGGCATCGACGCCCAGCTTCATCTTGTGCGTCTCATGCGTGAGATGGGGGATCGAGGGCCCGCGCCTGGCCTGTCGGTAGTGGGCGGCACGGAGGTGGGATTATGACGGCGCTCGCGTGGGCCGTGGGGGGTACCGGGGTGGTGTTCACGGTGTGGGAGATGGTGCGTCACTTGCGTGCGGCGGCCCAACACCTTCAGGACTGCACCAGTGCGAGCGAATCGACCGATGTGGTCGTGGGCGAGGTGGGTAGCGTCCCGGTTCGTCGGTGATGCACCGTATTCGGGTCAGTAGATTGATCCGATGGTGCTACTGGGCGTGAATGCCTGTTCTGCAACATTTTTGATTCCTACTCCTACCGCTGCGAGGGTCCAGAGGATTCCGGCTGCGTTGACTACGAGACCGATGACGATGAGTTTGGCTGAGCGCGGCATCGGACGCACGGCACCGGCGCCTAAGGGTGTGCGGTCAATCGGATCGGCTGGCTCGATGGTGCGGAACGGCGATGGTGCGGTCATGTCATCGGGTAGCAGCGGCAGAGAGAGGGTCACGGTCGGTGCCGTGGGTGAGAGTGGCCACCAGTCGGTTGAACCGTCGATTGCCAACCAGCCGTTGAGAATTCCGTAGATTCCGGCTGTGAGCGCTGCTGCTGGAAGTTGTGCGAGCAGCCAGGGCGCAAGGACTGTACTAGTCAGGGTGTCCGAGGGGCGGTACAGCAGAACCAAAAGCACCCCCAGTGCCACTGCTGCCCAGAGGAATGCGGGGATTGGAAACGAGCGAAGCCGGTCAGGGATGAGCGATTCGCTGCGGTGATAGATCAGCTTGCCCAGCGGCCAACCAAGGGGAGCTAACACGGCCGCGGCGATGACGATGACGACTTCCAGCACACCCTCGACGGTCTTGACGCCTCGAGTGAGCAGTGGGTGACTGGGGTGGTCGTTGTAGGGGCTTGGTCGGGCGCCAGCGACGTCGCGGGCACGTCGGCGAATTCTTCGATTAAGCAGCTCTGCGCGACGTATCTGCATGGAGAAGATGCCCGCGTGCTCAGCGATCCATTCGCGGCGTAGTTCGTCGTATCGGTCAACACTCGATGTGAACACCATGTGTTTACGTGTTGCCTTCTATTGCGTAATCTGTCAGCATGATGGTCATGACGGACAGCGTAGCGATGGGCGGTGCGATGGTCTACCCCATCGCAGCGTTTCTGGTCGCGCTCGCTGCGATTGGCCTTCTGAGCTTGCTTTTTGTGGTGCTGCTGGCGCTTGTGGTGCGCCGCCTATGCCGCCGTACGGATCGGTTCGCGGCCGCGCGCTGGAGTGATTCATCGGTAAACACTGTCGGTGGTGGTTTTTCCTCGGTGGGCGGATCTGCACTGTGGCCGGCCGCGTTGGTCTACCAGGTTCCTGAGCCTGAACGGGCCCAGCGACCCGGGCCGCGCGTCAGCCGTAGAGGCCAGCGCCGTCAGCTCAGTTCACGCAGTGCATCGACCTTGCAGCATGGCGAACGGGGACGGTAATGACCCTTACCAATGACCAGTGGTCCGACGACTTGGCCGCTGAGGACGACGACGGCTTCGGATTCCCTCAGGCTCCGACCTTCACCCTTCCCGCAGAGGCCCAAACGGGTTATATCGACCTGGACGAGGACGACCGTGATCCGGCCGACGAACACGCTGACCATGATTCTGGCGAGCGCGGATTCGGGGATTGCCGCGACCCGGAGGATGACTACGCTGATCCCGACGAGGGTGTAGCGGACTACGACGATTACCCGGTCGATGGACAAGCCCTCACCGGACCTGTTGGTGGTGGCCAGACGGACGCGGCGGAACCGCGCCGGGCACGCAGGTTTGACGGCAAGGTCGCTGCGGGGTTCGGTGCTGCCGGGCTGGTGGCCGTGTTGGTGGCGATCGTCGGGGCGGTCGCTGTGTACGGCTCGGATGAGCCGAAGCCCACCGGCGCTCCGAACGGGGCCGACGCGATGGCTTTGCCTCCGACGCGCTCGGCGGCGCCGGCGCCCGCCCCCGCTCCTACGCTGGACCGCCCGATTTCGTTCACCGCCGATGCCCTGGGCTCGTGCGCAGAGGGGTCGACGTCGGCACAGACGATGGCCGGCACTGATCCCCACGCGGCGTTCGTGTGTGTGCGCGGCGGCGGTGACGGCCAGGTCATCGACATCGAGCTTCCCGGTACGCACTTGATCACGGCGATTTCGGGTGAGTTTGGCTGGGTAGGAACCGATGCGAGCGGGTCGAAGCCGTGGTCGCAGTACCGGGTGGTTACCACGGTGCAGTACACGTTCAACGACACCGATGCCACGCTGGTGACCCAGGAAACCAAGAACGTCCACGGTGAAGCGGTGCAGCCGATTAAGCGGGTGCTGGCATCCAAGATCCGCATGTTGATCCGGGAGACCTCCCGGCCGCCAGCGCAGCCCGCAGGTGGTGCCAGCACGGCACCGACCAAGCCGAACGGACCGCTGGGCCTGGAGCTTCCGCAACTGCCGGGGGTGCTCGGCGGTGGGCAACAGAACAGCGATCCGGTCGACGCCGCATTCGCCATCAAAAGCTTGAAGATCATCGGCCACAAGCCGGTATAGCGCCGAGGACACACGACCATGGCAATGAGCCGCATCTGGCAGCAACGGATCAGCCGCACGCAGGGTGCGCTGACGAAATTCGGGAAACCCGCAGTGTTGATTCTGGCGGCCCTGGCGGGGCTGAACGTGCTGTGGCAGCTTCTTTTTGCCACAGCACCTGACCTCACCGAGCCATCACGGGCGGTGGTGAACCGCTCTGCGGTGGTCGGTGCGTTTGCCCAGGATTTCGTCGCGGTCTGGCTGGAGGCAAACACCCAGGACGCGGCCAGCCTGAGTCAATTCATCAGCGCCGATCCCGCGTCCTTGACGCTGCCTTCCACTCCGGCAGTCGTCATCAACACGCCCACGATCGTGGCCGTGTCACTGGAGGGCCTTGCAGGTCAGGAAGCCGACGCCGAGGTGTATTCCGTGGTCGTCGGGGTGACCCAGCGCCCGTATGAGTCCGCCGCACCACACCGAGCCTTGTACAGGGTCCCCGTGCTGTGGTCGCGCTTCGGTCCCCGTGCCGCGAGTTTTCCGGCGCGCATCGGCGGACCCGGCGCGGGAGCAGACCTGCCGCTGAGCTACCCGAGCACGTTGAGTGAGGCCGACCCCGCCTACAGCACAGCGACGGGTTTCTTGAAGGCCTATCTGACCCCTGCCGGGGGTGTGGAGCAGTACGTCACCACGGACTCGATGATCGCCGGATTGGGCAATGCGTACGAAACCCTTTCCGTACAGGGCGTTACCGCGCTCGGCGTTCCCTCGTCGGTGCCCGCCGACGGTGAGCTGGCTCGTGTCTTGGTCCGCGTGACCGCAGTGAACTCTCAGTTCGCTCCCTCGCCGTTGGTCTACCCCTTGACGCTTCGCGGGGTTGGCGGGCGCTGGCTGGTCGCAGCAATCGACAAAGCGCCGGCGGTGTCGACCGATGACAGTCTCGTTCCGGCGGCGGTGTCCACCGACTGGAGCTCTGCCACACCGAACTGACCGGCACGTCCAACCAGCGGCCGTGCCACAAGGGAAAGGGAACCGCAATGACTCAAACAACCTTGGCCGCAGGGGATCTGCTGACCGCCATCCCCTCGCTATGGGAATCGGCTCAGATACCGCTCGCGATCATCGCCATCTTCGTTGGAGGTGTTGCGGGCGCATTCGCGCTCGTGCGCGGGTTCGGCGCCGCAATGGGGAAGGTTCTCGGCGGGGTCGCAGTCGCAGCCATCATCCTGGGCGCGGTCGGCCTGGCCGTCTCACTGAAGACCACCGTGGACAAGCACGGTGGGGGCATCACCACCGGGCAATTCGGCTAGCGCTCTGCCAAGGCGTCGAGAACGCCTGAAACCGAGCTGGTGTTGACGAGATGCAGTTGGAGGTTATGCAGTGGGTGAGAACAGCTTTCGCGGCCAGACAGCCCGCGTGTATGCCGATGTGCGGGACTTTCCCATCTATGTCTCCCACATCGATGACAACACGCGGTTGTGGTTCGCGCCGTGGCGGATCTGGGACGGCGCGACCTTCCTGATCGGTATCACCTCTACGGTCTGGGCGACCCGCAAGTGGCTTGACTCCGGACATGCCATCGCCATCGCGCTGTTCGGCCTCGCGCTGACAGCAGCACTGACCGTCGCTGCCCGCCAGATCCCGGTATCTCGACCCAGCCCGCTCTACCGGATCGGCTGGCTGCTCGGCGGACTGTTGCACACCCAGCGCAAGGCCGGGATCAACGATGAGGGCGAGGCGGCGCTGTCGCCGCCCAAGGAGGTGATCGGGAATCTCAGTTTCACCTCCGGTGGTGTCTACGCCGAGTTCATCGTGGATGGACAGCCCGGCGGCATGATGCCTTACGCGCTCAAGGACGCGATCGCGATGCGTCACCGACCTTTAGTGCGCCAACTTCCCTCGGGATTGCTGCTGTGGGGCTGCTGCGTGCGCCTGGACCACCGGCGGCTGCTGCGGTGGATGCTCTCGGGCTACACCAATGAGCCTGCGTGGGTGCAGGAAGTCCGAGACTGGGAGGACTTCTTGACCATCGAGCCGTTCTACGAGCAGGTGTTCGGTATACGCGTGCCGGTGGACTCGGGAGCCGCCGGACGATCCGGAGTGGGCGGCCTGGCCAAGGCGGCCACCGTCGTCGCCGGCCGCGACCCCGACGACCCGCGATCACTTGCCGGGTATCAGGAGATGTCGGCCTCGATACTGTCGAAGATTCCTGCCGAGTTCAACGCGCGTCCGGCCACCCCGCGCCAGATCCACTGGTGGTATCGGCGCCGGCTGGCCATCGGTGCAGTCAACGATCCTTTCCCGCACGGTGCGGGCGGCCCTGACCGGCTCACCGAAGCCGACTTTGCGCCCGTGGTGCCGGCGCATTTCGACTGTGGTGACCAGGAGTCCCGCAAGAAGGACCGCCGCTGGTGGCGGCGTGTGGTGCCGTCGCTGGCCGCTGTGCTGGTGATTCGGGGCTCCCAACGCCTGGACAGCTTTCAGAGCATGCTGGCCGTAGCTCAGATTCCCCGCGGCGGGCTCGCCTATCCACGTGCGGAATACCTGCTGGCCGTCTACGACGTGGACACACCTTCCGACATCGACTGGATTCAGCATATTTCCACCCGTCCGGCTGAGCAGGCGCTCACGCGGATCGACCGCGCTCAGCGCAACCTCGATGATCAGGCGTTTCAACGGGCAGGCCGCCGTTCCAGCGACAGTGACCTCATTGAGCGCTACTCCTCGGCCGAGGAGTACAACGCCAAGCTGCGGGCGTCGAAGTTGGAGCGGGAAGTGGAGGCCACGACGGTGATCGCGGTCGGGGCGCGCTCACGGGCCGAACTCGACGGGGCCTGCCAACTACTGCAAACGCACTTCGCAGAAGACCTCGACATGACACTGAGTCGCCGTCGCGGCAGCGCCCAAATTGGGCTGTGGCAGACCGGGCTGGCAGGCAGTGAAGAGCGCAGCCCGCGCAGTCAATTCAGCCAACCGGCGACCACCACCGACTGGGCGCGGTTCTCGCCGCTCGTGTCCAGCAGGCTCGGCCACGGGACCGGAATTCTGTTCGCCCGCAATCTGTCCACCCGACGACCGACCCCTGTCCTGATCGAACCGGAAGGCGCGAGCCGTCGGCGCCAGGTACCCGGAATGCTGTTCTACGGCCCACCTGGAGGTGGCAAATCTCAAGGCGCAAAACGGGTGGTGAACGGACTGATTGCCCGCGGTAATCAGTGCAGCATCCTTGATCCCGGTTCTAATCCCGAGTGGGTGCGTGCGCTGGCGCATCTGGGGGATCGCGTGGCCGTACTTGATCCCACGCGTGGTCAAGTCTCGGTCGACGGGTTGCGCATTTTTCGCCGGGAGATCGCCGTTGAGCGCACCCTTGATCACCTTCTCCCGATGATGGGTGTCGAGCCCGATGCCGAGATCGCCCGCCAGCTCCGTTTTCTGCTGCGCCCCGATCAGCGGGTCGCCGAAAGCATGGGCGCTCTGGTGCGCTACCTGAACAGCTTGCAGGGAAGCGCGTACAAGGAGTACGCGGAACTCGCTGCGCGGCTGGATATGTGGGCCAACATCGACTATCTGCGGGCGATGTTCGATGAGTCGCTGCCGATACCGCCGATCGCTGAGAAGGATGCGGTGATCTGGCTGACCGGTGACCTGGAGCTGCCGACAACCTCACAGACCGAGGATTTACACCTCTACAAGCGTCAAACAGCCCGTGCACGTGCCGGTTTGGCCATCTACGGGATGATTGCCGGGCTCACACGGGAGAGCTACACCGGACCGAATCGTCGGCCCGGCAAGTTCGGCTGGTTCGTGGCCGAGGAAGCCAGGGCATACTTCGCGTCTCCGGTCGGCCGCGAAGATGCCACCGAGTTGATCACCCAGGGACGCAAGCAGCGATACGGTCTGATCGGTATTGCACAGCATGTCGAGTATTTCGACGGGATTCCCACCAAAGACTTGCCGACTCGGGTCATCACACCGTTCAAGGCCTCTGCGCGAGAAGAAGCGACCGAAGAATTCAAGCGCATCGGGATTGATCCCGAGGAGTACCCCGAGGTTTTGAACCTGCGCACCGCCGAGGGGCACGGTTACGCCTACATGATTGACGATGCGGGCAGCACCGGTCTGATCGACATTCTCCAACCCGTCCAGCCGGAGCTGCGGCAAGCCTTTGATACCCGCGGTTTGGAAAACGAGGCGCTGGAGCTGATGCGGTGATGTCCGCCTACTGCGCATGGCTTTATGAGCACCCTCGTCTTCGGCGGGCGTGGCTGATCACTCAGCTCCTCTGGGGAGGCTGGATGATGGCCCTGCTGACCGCCCCGCACGCGGTGGCGGCGGGGTTCGCTGGAGCGCTCAACTGGCCCAGCCCCATCGTGGACACCTACGGCCAGCCGGTGGGCACCTACTTCATCAGCACAGTGTCGATGCTCGATGCCGTCCGCACCCAAGGCAGCGACGTCAGCATTATCGATCCGGGCTCCTGGATTCCCGCACTCACCGACCGCTTTGAAATCGCCATGACCTACAGCCAACTGGCCGTCATCCTCGGGTGGTTCTGCGGATTCCTGGTCATGGTGGGTGCCGTCGGGATCTGGTTCATCAAAATCGCGCTGGGCTCGGCGTGGTTGGGCTGGCTGGCCGCACTGGCCGCGCCCGTGCTGGTCGCCATCAACAACCTCGTCGGTGAGTTTCAGATCATCCCACTGGCTTTGATCATCTGTGTATTCATCGGCGGAATCATCGCCTTGACCAAGGGGTTTGGGCGCGGTGCCGGGGTGATGTGCAGTGGCTTCCTGGTGATCTTGCTGATCGGGTTTTTCCTCAACGACCCGGTGAAGGAACTCGGTGACAACGGCCTGCTCGCTGCTGGCCGCGCCATCGGATTCGAGCTATCGCTGGGTATCGCGAACAACGGCAGCTTCGACCCCTCGGGTAACGCCGAAGGCCAGGTCGAAGTGCTCTCGCAATGGATGGCCACCACGCTGATTCGCCACCCCATCCAAATCGCCAACTTCGGCAGCGTTATCGACAACATCGACGGGTGCGCACAAGCCTGGAACTCCGCACTCAATGCCTCGACCGCTCTGACTCCCGCGACCCAGGCACTCGCACCGGCAGGGGCCCACGACGGTCCTGTACAGGCGATGCGAGCGTGCGGCGCAGGTGACGCCTACGCCCACGCCCACTTTCTCAGCGGCGAGACGATCGGGCTGATGTTCTTCATCAACTGCGTCGTGCTGGTGGTGCTGATGCTGCTGTGCTATATCGGCTGCGAAGTCATTCGGATCGGATTCAAAGCGTTCTGGAACGTGCTGGTGCTGGTGCCCGCCGCCGCGGTAGCGGTCGCGCCGGGACCGCAGCGCGAGTTTGCCAAACGTACCGCCATCAAACTGATCGTTCACGCATTGGAAATGCTGTTCGCGACAGCGGCTTTCGGTGTTGTCCTGGTGCTGATGTCGCGAGTATCGAGCGGGAAACTCGACGGGTTCGAGGTCCAGCACCCCATCGCGATCCTGCTGCTCATGCTGCTGTTCGCCGGCGGCGCGGTCTTCGGGTTCAGGGCGCTGATGCGAGGCTTCGGCGATCGGGGGCTACCGGGGCCGATGTCGGTGCTGCGCAAGACCGCTGCCGTCGGGGCCGGCCCTATGAGCTTCTACCCCGCGATGCGCGACATGGGCCGCTCAATGCGCCGCGATATCAACGCCGACGGGGTAGGTCTGCCAAGTTCAGGTAAGCCCGGCGATGAGGGAACCCGCGCCCCCGCAGCCAAGGGCCGCAAAGCACATCCCAATCCCGGTGGCATCCCGTCTGCGAGCGGGTCATCACCGAGCACACCACCGCCATCGGCAACCACACCCACCCCCAGCCCCGCACCCGCTGCGGGCGCACCCGCGGGCGGGTCGGCCGCTGCCGGTACCGCGGCGCGCGGAGCAGCCGCCGGCACCGGTAGTGCAGCGGCCAGCACAGGCGCCGCTGGCGGTGCTGCTGCGGGAGGCGGCGCGGCGGCCGCAGCGGCGGCCGGACCCGCCGCCCCTGTGGTCGCTGGAGCCGTGGTCGCGTCGAAGGTGATCGAACGCCAGCAAGCCAACAACAGCCGTGACAACGGGCCTGCTGCCCACAACACCCCGAAGTCGGGCACAGATTCTTCGGCCGCGCCGGCGCGCGCTGGTGCAGTACCCACCAGCCGCCCCCCAGCACCGCCGAATGGTCACACCGAGACGCAGCCGACACAGCAGCGTCGATCGGCGAAGCAAACTCCGGCGCCGAGGTCGAGCACCCCGGACGAGTCGCCCGGCCGCAAACCTCAGCCCCCGCAGGACGGCAGGACATCATGACCTTTACCGGCATCTATCTCGGCGCAGAATTGAACACCACCGGGCGTGCGTACTGGGCTATGTCACGGATGGTCAATCACGGTTGGTCGGTCCTGAGCTTCGGACTCGACTGCGGTGGGTGGTTGCGGCTTCGCACCCCGTCTGGGGTGGAGCTGCCCGTGGCCGCCGATCCGATTGACCACACACCGTCCTCGCAAGAGCGGGTGCCGGGCCAACCCGGGGCGCCGCTGCTGCCGCTACACGCCTGCCGCTTGCTCCACCAATGCGCACAGCACCGCGACGATGACGCGCACGGAGACGACGACGCCGCCAGCACCATCGCCGCCATGCTCCGCCTGGGCATGCCTGCTGGGCGCGCGCATGCCGACGATGCGCGATGCCCGTGGTATCTGCCCCAGCACGGCGCCGTGCAACCGGCGGCATCGGTGCGTCGCGCGTACTGGGCGGCGACCACACTCACCGATGATTACGGATGGCGTATCACTGGGGTCGATTCGCGCGGGTTCACCGCGGTCGGACCCTACGACGCCGAGGAAGTCCGGTACCCGTGCGCTACGACGTCTGACTCCACCACCTCGGCCCGGCTCGCACGGCTGCTGCCTCAAGTGCACAGCGACGGAGGGACCGACGAACTGCACCGACTGCTCGTGGAGCACCAGCAGGCCCACCAGAGCAGGGCGGTGGCGCGATCATGACCAGCCGCACTCTTCCCAGCGACCTTCCCCGGCTGCGCGTCCACGGTCGGGTCCGAGAGCACGCTCGGGTCACCAACTTGCGTGCCGCTGCTCCCGACATGTGCGGTGCCACATACCGGCTAGCTGCCGACGTTGCGTCCCCCGCGCCCTGTGCCAGTGGTTCCACTGCTCAGCGGGCGGCGGCAGTGGTCGAGTATGCGGTGCGCCTCGCAGGAAGCGTTGACGAACTCGCGCGTGCCCGTCGGGTCCTCGCTGCAGCGGACTGTGACTGTGTACCTGAGGATTTCGGGTGCGTCCGGCGCGTGCTGCAGGATGTTTTGCATACACCCGATCCGTGCGCAGAACACGGGTTGGCGATGGGTTTGACTGTGCGCAGGCCGTGGGCGTCCATGCTGCTGGTATCGGCTCAGATCGGCGGGAAGAACGTCGAGAATCGGACAGATTCCACCGACTATCGCGGTCCGGTACTGATTTACGGTGGTACCCGCATCGACCAGGCTGGTATCGAGCTCGGTGCGCAGCTGGGTATGCGCGAGATGGCTTTTCATTGCGACCAGCAAGGCTGGCTCGGCGCCACCGTACTTGTGGACGTCCATCGGGCCCAAGGGTGCTGCGCCCCGTGGGGGACGACTCCGTTTAACCCCGGCCAGCCCAAGTATCACTGGGTCTTCGAGTCTCCCGCGCGACTGGCTGCCCGGCCATGGCACGACAACGCCAAGGGGTTTGACGGGCTGCGGCCGGTGTCGTGGTCGGCGCTGGTCAGTCGAAAGGCCGCACGGTACGCCCGGCGACAAGGGGTGTCCGGTGCATCCAGGTGAGGGCGATGAGCAGGGCTGCTGGCAGCAGTGGCGCACCGACCGTGACCGCGAGGAGCAACGTCGGGTAGCCCAGCAACGGCGTGACCGCAAGGTCCGTAACAAGCTCAGTCGCGTCGTGGACGTCCTTGACGAGCTGCTCGGCCCCGGTGAGCAGCAGCCCCGTTGCCTCGGTGAGGTCGCGGATTTCTACGGCGTGAGCCAGTACCGGCTCTCAGCGGTGCTTGAGAAGCACCGCGAGGAGTTCAGTCGGGATGGTTGGCAGCCGCATAACCGTGCACACGACGGGCAGGATCTTTGGACTGATCGTGCTGTCGTACGGGCAGGGCTGTTACTGGAAAAGTCCTCTGTAGCAGCCCATCTGCGGCACCTCCTGGGTGTCGGCGATATTCCGCTGGTGTACTCCCAAAGTGATGCCCGCCTGGCTGAATGCCGGCAGCTCTACAACAAGGCTCTGACGGTCGTTGCTGATATCCATGGCGAGTCCAGCACCGACGATCTGTGGCGGGCGATGCAGGGTGCGGATCGGTACGACCTGATGGCGATGGTGATGACCTTGGCCTCCCTGACTCCCTACGACCGTCCCAGCTTGGGGCAGTGGCTACGCGAGATTAGTGCCCTCACCACGAAGGACGGCAGTATCGCTCGTGGTCTGGCGCTGCTGATCCCTCAGCGTCAAGCTGTCGATGCGCGAAAGCTCAAAGAGTCCGGGTCCGCACGATCGCACAGAGCGCGGGCCGACGGCGAAGGAGCGGTGTGCCAATGAGTTCCGCGTCTCACGCTCGCTCACCCATAGCCGAACGGCGTACTCGCGCTGAGCAGACCGGACGGCAGATTGCCTGCCTGCTACCTGCGCACACCCACTACGTTCAACCACTCTCGGGAACGCTGGAAGTTCTGCTTCACAAGCCGTGCAGCCCGCTAGAGACGGTCAATGATGTGGATTCCGAGCTGGTCACGTTCTGGAGGGTCCTACGCGATCGACCCGACGAGCTTGCGCGGGCGTGTTCGTTGACTCCGCACTCGCGGGTGGAGTTCACCTCCGCGATTAGCGGTTCCCGGCTCCCTCGTGACGCCAACGAGGTGGAGGTTGCCCGACGAGTATGGGTCCGGCTCAATCATAGCCAAACTGGTGCTGCGCGGATGCGTCCTCAGTGGCAGAACTCCGCAGCGCACCGCAGGACGGCGCCGGGCCGTGATACTGCCATTGCTCAGATGACCGAGGTCGCCACCCGAATCAAAAGGGTGAGCCTGGAATCGGCCGCTCCTGTGGAGCTGATCGCCTCGGTGGTGCGCCAACCCGGGGTGTGCATCTACCTCGACCTGCGAACCGAAGTCTTCGGCGCCCAGGGCGCCAGTCTGGTCCATCGTGCGCGCGTCGACCCGACGCAGGTACTTCGGGCCGTGTCGAAGGCGAAAGCTGCCGTCGTGATCCGCGCTGAGCGCGACACGGTAGCGCACAGTCCTGTACACACCTGGGCGTGCACGGCAGTGGGAGAGCAACGGGATAGCGCCGCGGTGCACTTGTGGTCGAACCGTGTGCTGTCGATGCAAGAGCGTCTTTTCGACCTTGGCGACTACGGGTGGGCAGCACCGTGACCACGGCCGACACCATCGCCGTTCGCGAGCAGCTGGTCGCGGTGCTGCGGGCCGCCGAAACACCGATGACTAGCGCCGAGCTGGCCAGCGTTCTGCCGTGGCAGACCCACCGTCTCGATGTGGGCTGCGAGCTGGTGTGTCACGCACCTCGCCGGCCCACGGCGATGCGGGTGGTCGAGTGTCATCGGACCTGGCATCTGGTGAGTCGTCCGCGGTCCTCGCAGGACTCGCGCACAGGAATCTATCGGCATCTGAGGAGCCTGGCCCGTGCAGGGACCATCCGGTCGATTGCGTTGGGGCCACGCAAAGTTCAGTGGGAGTTCGTAGGTGAATAGGAGAGTGACGATGAGCAGGATCACCGTGTACACCAAGCCCAACTGCGTGCAGTGCACCGCGACGTTCAAGGCGCTCGACAAAGCGGGCATCGCCTACGCGAAAGTTGACATCAGCGTCGATGCCGAGGCCCGCGACTACGTGATGGCCCTGGGCTACCTGCAAGCCCCCGTCGTGGTGGCCGGCGATGAGCACTGGAGCGGCTTCCGACCCGACCGCATCTCCGAAGTCACGGCTCCAGCACTCGCGCAGCTATCCATGTAGCGGTACAAACACTAGCGGGGGAAGAAGACCTCATGACAGTCAAGCACGCAGTGCGCGTATATGTCTCCGCGCCGTCAGCCAGGGGACCGGCGCGGGTCTTGGCTACGAAGAAGCGCGTGGCCAACGCAGCATCGTCCATGTCGGTTCCGCCCCCGGTTGGGTGTAACTGTGAACTCTGCTCATGCAGCTGCCGCCCGTCCACAGGATGGTTGGTCCCTCCTGGAATCGCGCACACGTTGGGCACCTTCACATCGCGTACCGGGCAGTCCATCCTATGACAGTCACGGCGACCCCGTTTCAGGTCGGGGAACACGTGGTTGACGATGTGCATTGCCCTGAGGGACAACAGATCCTCAGAGAGGCCAAAGCAGCGCGGTCACGCCCTCTGTGTTTGTGCCAGACCGCCGGGGTGCAGATGTATATCGCTGCTGCTGGAGACAGCCTCATTGTCAAACGAATGCCCGGCACGGCGGCCGCACATGACCATCGGTGCCGATCGTGGCTCCCTCCCAGCGAGCTATCTGGCTATGGCGCCGTTGCCGACCGGTCGATCATTGACAACCCTGCCGACGGAACAACCACGCTGCGACTGGGGTTTTCGCTGTCGAAGTCCGGCAATCGTGCCGCTCCCGAGCCTTCCGGATCGCCGGCAAGCGCGGTGCAATCGGACGGCAACAAGTTATCCCTACGCGCTGTGCTGCATTATCTCTGGGATGAGGCGGAACTGACGACGTGGCACCCGGGCTTTGCGGGACGGCGGCCGTGGGGTGTGGTGTACCGCCGGCTCCGAGATGCCGCGGATGGGAAGCTAGTCCGTAAAAACCCGTTCGCCGCATCGTTGTTCATCCCGGAGCCCTTCTCGGCCGACCGCAAGGCCGAGATCGAGCAGCGCCGGATTAAGGCTTGGGCTCCAGCTCGGAGGCAGCCTGGGAAGGCCACCAGATTCCTGATCGGCGTGGGCGATATCAAGGCGATTGAGCCAGCCGCCCACGGGTTCAAGATGCAGGTCCGCCACCAACCGGGCCACCCCTGGTTCCTCGACGAAGACCTGTACCGAAAAATGACCAAGCGCTTCCCCACAGAGCTAGAACTCTGGCAGATGGCAGATCCAGGTGACGTGCGATTAGTGGCGGTAGCTACCTTCTCCGTGTCTCGGGCTGGTTACGCCAACGTCGAACAACTCTCTTTGATGACGACCGATCACAACTGGCTCCCCTTCACCAGCGACGCCGAGCGCACCCTGCTGGCAACTGCAATCGAAGATGATCGGTGTTTCCGGAAGGTATTGCCTTACAACGGGACTTCCACGGCCCTGGCCTCTCTTATCTTCACCGACACCGCCCCGGCGATAGCCGCATTTATCGATCGCTCTGGAGGCGAGGACGACGAAGACGAATCGATCGCGGGGCTTCCGGTCTGGAACTGGCGTACCGATGAAGATATGCCGGATTTGCCGTCACCTGTCGACGGTTCGGAATGACCCCCTGCCGGGTTGAAACAAACGCATTGTCAGCAACTGCCTTACGTCCGCCGTTCGCCTACTTCGGCGGTAAGCAGAAGATCGCCGGGGACATCGCCGCACTGCTAGCAAGCCATAGCCACTACGTGGAACCGTATGCTGGCGGACTCTCAGTATTGTTGGCTAAGAAGCCAAGTCGACTAGAGACTGTCAACGACCTCGACGGTGACATTGTCCACTTCTGGCGGATGCTACGTAATCGTCCCGAGGAACTGGCCCGGGCATGTGCGTTGACTCCGCACTCACGAGCAGAGCGTAGCAATGCGCTTGACCGTCCGTCCGACTTGGATGATATCGAACGTGCCCGGCGAATCTGGGTATGTCTGGCGCAAGGCCGGACAGGCACCCTTCGCCGGACAGGCTGGCGCTTCGACGCGGCGGACTCTGCGCACACGTCAATGCCTCGCCGGCTAGATAGCTATATCCGTCGGATGGAGGCAGCAACCGCTCGGTTGCGCTCGGTCTCTCTGGAGTGCCGACCGGCACTCGATGTCATTGCGGCATACGGCAAAGGCCGCCGAACACTGATGTATGTGGACCCTCCCTATCTTGGTGAAGTCCGAGAACGCAACTACCGCAGGGAGATGCTGTCTGAGGATGGCCACCGTGAACTGGCATCCACCTTGCATGAGTGCGTTGCCACCGTGGTTCTGTCGGGCTACGCCTCACGCTTGTATGACGAGGTACTCTTTCGGGACTGGTACCGGGTCGAACTGGCAGCTGCGACGAGCCAGGGAGGATCGTACGAGGTCCGCACTGAAGTTCTGTGGTCCAATCGCCCCCTGCGTAGGACTAGCTCCACGGTCGTCGTTCGCGGTAAAGGTGCCGCGCGTAACGAAACGTCCACCAACGACGCCGTATGTAACGAAACGCGCTGCCCGGTCTGCGCTGGAACGCTTCGGCAGGCCGCGACGGGTCGACGGCGCATCTACTGCTCGCCAGCATGCCGGGTCCGTGCACACCGACGCGCCGCAATCAGCGGAGAATAGGGCTTCCGCACATGTCGTACCCGCAGCGGACGATGGGGTACATGAACGAGAACAACAGCAACCGGTGTGTTATTCGCATTCTGGGTTTAGTTGACGGGACGCCAACCGATTTCGACGGCCAGTATGTGGTCGAGTACGACCCGAGCAGGACCGGCACGCAGCCAGTGACAGGTAATCCGATGCCGGTATTCCATCTGGCGACCACCCCCGATATCAGTCAAGCGACGCGGTTCAGTCCCGTCGAGACGGTCGACCTGTACCGCGCCGTAGACCAACGTAACCCGATCCGGGCTGATGGTGAACCGAACCGTCCTCTCACTGCGTTCAGTGTGGAGACCGAGACGATCTCGGAATTGCCGCCTGCGGGATGGCACGTCGATCCGCACAATCCGCGCTACTGGCGCTGGTGGAACGGTACGACCTGGACCAGCCATATAGCGGCGCGGTGATTCCGCGATAGCAGCTGGGACGTTCACGACGTCGAGCTGCGTGTTCACAGGTCCTACCCACCTCGGCTGAATCCCTCGTCTCGGTGAGCAGCGTTCCACATGCGGGTGTGGAGATCATGGGCGGTGGTGTTGCGCTGCTGGGCTTTTCGGTGTCGTTGCAGGGCGGCGGTGATGGCGGGGGTGTGCTGGTCGGGGTTCAGTCCGGCGGCTTGGGTGAGGGCTGCGTTGCTGTCGGGGCTGGCGTCGTAGTGGTTGACGCGGCCGGTGGCGGCGGTGAGCACTGGTGACCAGCGCAGTTCGGTGTGCAGCAATTTCAGTAGTGGGGCTGCCGGTGGTGGTGGCCAGGTGGCGGTGTTGGTGTCGAGCAGGATGATCCGGGCGTGGGCGGTGGCGGCGGTTTCGGTGAGTTCGGCGATGGTTTCGGGGGACAGGTGTTCGGCGCGGTCGATCACGACGATGGTGCCGGGTGCGCTGTCGTTCAGCTCCAGGTTGGCGGCGTCGATGACAGTGGTGGCGATCGGTGACAGGTCGGGATTGTCACAGATGGTGGCGGGCGCGGCCCAGATCAACGGGCGTCCGGCGTCGTGGGCGGCGCGGTCGAGATGTCTCATCATGGGCAGCAGGGTGGTGCGGTCGGAGGCGTGCGCGGCGGTCAGCACGAACGGGGCATCGGTGAGCCGACGTAGGCGGTCGGTGTCGATGTCGGGGTGCTCGCTGATCGGCAGTCGTTCTTGGAAGGCGTGTTGGCCGGCAGCGTCGAGTACCCGCAGTTCGGTGTCGATGCGGGGCAACAGCTCGGTGATGTGTTCGGCGGTGCTGCGCTGTGCGCGGGCGAATGCCTGCGCGGCGGCAAGCTCGGCGCGGTGGAGCTGGTCGCGCAGCGCCGCGCGGTCGGCGCGGTGGCGAGCCAGCAGTGTGTCATCGTCGGCGCGGCATCGACGCAGCAGTGCGTCGGCGTCGGCGTGGGTAACGATGTGCTCGCTGCCTCCGGCTGCCGCGGCGCGAGCGGCGGTGGCTTCAGTGAATGCGGGATGGAACTGCTCGGCGGGGCTGGTCGGGGGCAACTGGTAGCTGGTCAAGAAGTTCAGATTCTGAGTGGCCGAGGCGATATCGAGCGGGTCGGCGTCGGGGTCAGCACGCACCGTGTCGAGTTCGGTGCGGGCGTGGTTGATGAGTTCGAGGGCTTCGGCGTAGGTGGCTTCGGCCTGATGCCATTGGTCGAGCACGGCTTCGACGCGGGCCAGGAAGGGCCGGTCGGCGTCGGCCGCGGCACGCATGCGCCGCAGTTCGTCGGTGGCGGCCAGGACGTGGGGGCCGCCACCGGCAGTCACGTGGGCGGCCAAGGTGCGGACCTGGGCGTCGGCGGCGGCGTAGCGGGCGCGCAGCGCGTGGACGTCGGCGCGGTGGGCGGCCAGCGCGGCGGCGGGGCTGGGCCGAACGGTGCTCAGGCTGTCGAAGTCGATCCCCGTATCGGGGTTGAAGTAGTCGTCGGCGTGCTCGGGTGGGGGAAGTTGCTCGTCGGGGGCGGTGGGCTCGGTGAGGTCGTAGTCGTCTAGTCCGAGTGCGGCGGCAAGGTTGTTGGGGTCGGCCAACACGTCGTCGTGGGCGTGCTGTCGCCTCGGTGGTGTGTCCTCGATGTCGGGGTGCAGATGGGTGAGTTCTTCGTGTTCTTCCGGTGTCAGAGGCTCGTGCTCGGGCAGCGGAATGTCATGGTCGTAGGGGTCGGCGGTGGTGAACACCTCGATCGAGTAGGTGAGCAGGCGGGCGTACTCGTCGGGCCGTAAATGATGCGTCAGGTGGGCGTCGGCGTCATAGAGGTGTTCGGCGGCAACGTGCAGCAGATCGCGCGGTGTCCACTGGTCGGGGTCGGCGTTGCCGATCGCGGACACCAGTGCGGGGAAGGCGGGATCGGCGGCGATGGTTTCTGCCAGTTCGGTGCCGAACACGGTGTGCAGATCGGGTAGCCAGTCCGGGCGCAGCCCACCGTTGGCGGTCTCCAGCGCCGCTGGTGTGAGGGTGCCGCACAGTCGCCACCACAGTGCGGCGGCGGGCAATTCGTCGGGCAGCGGACGCTCAGCGGCGACGGTGCGCACGAGTTGGGTGATGTTGACTCCGGTGCGTGCGGCCGCGGCCAGGTGATGCGCCAGTTGGGGCCAGTAGGGGTCGTGGCGGATGTGGGGGTTGATGGAGTCGATGAGGGTGTCGTAGCGGTTGGTGGTGGCATCAGCGCCGATGAGTTCGGCTGCGCGGTGTTCGAGTCCGCGTTGGGCGGCGCGGGTGCGGGCGGGGTATTGCTCGGCGCCGGCGATGCGGGTGTCGTTGTCCTCGACGGCGGTCGCGGCGCGATAGACGGCCAGATCGGCAGCCAATTCGAGGTCTGTGCCGACCAGCGGTCGTGCCCAACGCGGCGCGGTCGCCGCGCTCCACTGGCGTGCGGTGGCGGCGAGTTCGGCGGCCAGGTCGGTGACGCGCTGCGCACGGGCGGACAGGTAGGCGTTCCACTGCGGGTCGGCGGCCAGGCGCTCGGGAATGGCAGGAAGCCAGGGCAGCGGACCGGCACCACCGGAGTGCGCGCCGGTCGGGTCCAGGCGCCAGTCGATGACCGCGGCCGGGTCGGCGGCGTTGTCGAATCCGCCGGCGGCGACCACTTTTTCGAGCCGTTTGAGGGGGTGGATACCGGCGGCCGCGATCAATGCGAGGTGTTGGCGTAGCACCGGCCAGGCGGTAGCGGTGGTCAGCCCGGGAACGAGTTTTTCGGCGTGGGAATCCAGCTCGGCGTGCTGGGCGGGGCTCAGGCGTGATTCGGCGGCGGTGCCGACGGCGTGGGCGTACATCTGGGTGGCTGCGGCCAGTCGGGCAGCCGGGTCGGCGGCGGCCCGCGCCGCGCTGGTGGCCGAGACTTGGGCGGCGTCGCGCCCCAGGGCACGGGTCAAGACGTCCACGGCGGTGTCGGGGTGGGTGGCTTTCGGGGACAGCACCCGGTGCGGGTCGTGCTCGGCGGTGGAGAAGTAGATGTGGTTGCCGTGCACCCCTCGGGTGAGTGCGGTGTAGACCTGCTGGCGGGTGAGTTGATCGGAGCCCACGGTGTGGCAGCGGTAGCGGGCGGTCGCGCCCTGGGTGGCGTCGATGGTGCGGGCGTAGCCCAACGTGACGTGGGAGCGGACGTAGGAGGCGGGCAGCCGCAGGTGAGCGTTCGACTCCAAGTGCGTGACGGTGATCGAGCCGTCCGGGTCGACCTCGGTGACTTCCCAGCGGTAGCCGTTGCGCACGAAATCCGTGGCGCCGAGGGCCAGGGTGCGATCGTTGTGTTTGGTGAACACGAGGTCCCCGACGCTGGCGCGGGCCCCGGCCATCAACACCGCTTCGATGCCGGGGGCGCGGCCACCGAGTTCGGTCAGCCGGTGCAGCCGGGCTCGGTCGTTGAGTTCAGAAACCAGCTCGTGGGTCGGCGCCAACAGCAGCGAGTGCTTGTCCTCAGCGATGTCGGCTTGCCATGCTTGGAACGCCATATCGGAGGCGGCGGCTTGGGTGCCGACATGCACGCGCTGGGCATCGAGATAGAACGCGATCCCTGACGGGTCGCCGTCGCGCAGCGCGAGACCGGCTTGGGCTTCGGAGGCTGAGGCGAACCGCATCACCTGGGACAAGGTGATCGCGCCATGTAGGTGGGCCAGGTCGCGCAGCACACCGCCGGCGCTGATCGAGGACAACTGTTTGTCATCTCCGACCAGGCGCACGCTGGCGCCGCGCGCCAGCGCGACTGCGATCATCGACGCCAGCGCCAACGTGCCGGCCTTGCCGGCTTCGTCGACGATGATCAAGGTGTTCTCATCGATCGCGTCGTACCACTGACGGGCTGGGTCGCCGGGGGAGATGTCGGGATTGTCGGTGAGCCAGTTGAACTTATCGAGGGTGTCACCGACTTCGACGTCGATCTCTTCACGCAACAATTGCGCGGCACTGGCGCTGGGGGACAACCCGATGACGGTGCCCCCGGCACCTTCCCAGGACCGGGCGAGTGCGGCCATGGCGGTGGTTTTTCCCGATCCTGCCGGGGCCAAGGCGAGCATGACGCGCTGCCCGCGGCACGCCATTTCGCGGACGAGTTGGGCTTGGCCGGCGTTGAGTTCGCGTCGGTGCGCGGCCTGGGCCAGTAGTTCGATTTCGACATCGGCGGCGGGCACGGTGCGGCCGTCGCGCAGTGTCGCGGCGGCCAGGATTTGCCGCTCAGCGGCCAGGATTTCGGGGCTGGTGTAGGTCTGCGATCCGGCTTGGCGATACACGCTGGACCCGTCGCGGCGGCGCAACACCGCGGGCTCACCGAGGTCGGTATCGGGACTGGATGCGTGCCGGACGCTGAGCGGTTCGCTCAGGGCGGCGTCAGTGATGAGTTCGGCGATGCCGTCGATTCCGGCGTGCCCGGTGACGCGGACCACCCGCAATGCTTCGGCCAGTACATGGGTGCGGTTCCAGGTGGCCCGCGCCGCGGAGACGGTGGCGATCACCTGGGCGGCGCGAGCGTTGATCCACCCTGCGGTGACCTCGGCCGGTGTCGTGGTGCGCCCGGCCAGTGAGCGGGCGATCATCGCGTTGACCGCTTCGTCGCTGCCCAGCAGGCCGACGGCTTGGGTGCGCCACTCTGCGCGTTGCTCGGCCAGCGAGCGGGGTTCGTGTTTGGCGTCGCGTGTGGCCAGGGTGGCTTGTTGGAACATCGCGATCGACTCCGGGGTGGTCGGCTCGCGGCCGTGGGCGGCCTGAAACTTCTTGGCCAGCACCGCATACTCGGCGTCGATGGCGGCCCGGCGCGAGGACCATAGCTCGTTGAGTTCGCGGCTGACGCCGACGACTTCGCGGACCTCGCGTTTGCCTTCGCGGGCATCGCCGCGGGCGGCGAACCGCATCCCCAACACTTGGCCCAGGTAGGCCTCCAGGCGTGAGTTGTACAACTCCGATGCCGCGACCGTGGAGGCATACAGCGGGCGGCCATCGAGGGCGTACCAGCGCGCGATGCCGTCGGTGCCGCGGGCGCGGACCTTGTTGGATATCGCGACGTGGGTGTGCAGACCGGGGTCCGAGGCGCGGGTATCGCGGTGCAGAAACTCGGCGGTGATGAACCCTTCGGTGTCGACTTGGGCGACGCCTTGGGCGCCGATGCGGGTGTAGGCGGCCTGATCTTGCAGGAAGTCCAGGGCGTCTTGGACGGCCTTGCTGTGGCATTCCTCGATCTGTTTGGCGATCGGCTCGGGGCACAGCGCGTACAGCGCGGACACACTTTTGACCGGGGTGAAGGTCATGTCATAGCCAGCGACCGAGGTGGTTTGGTCGCGGGTGCCGCGGGCGATGAACCCGGTCAGTTCACGCTCGTCCAAGGGTGCACGGCGGTGCTGTTCTTCGAACATTTCGGTGGCGATGTCGGTGCGCATCTGCGCCCGTACCGACTCGTCAATGGCGGCGTTCCAGTGCGCACCGACCGACAGGTTGTGGTCGCGATACGCCTCAGCGAGGCGCTGCTGTAACTCGGTTTCGCCGGCGTTGACCCGGAACGGGCGACCGAGGGTGGTCGCGGTCAGCGCCGAGTTCTTGCGTGCCCCTTGGGCAATGAGTTGCTTGGTCAACGCCGAAGCGTTCGGGTGAACTCCCAGCCCGAACAGGGCCTTCATCTGGTCTTCGGTGACCTCGGAGCCCTCGGTCACCGACCACAGCCGGTCCCCGGCGTCGGTGCGTGTCCAGTTGTCTGACCCGGCCGACAGTCCGGCCAGTCCGCGTCCGCCCCAGCGGCCCGGTGTCTCGCCCTTGGAGGAGTAGTAGTCGCCCAACGATTCCGGGCCGTGCGTGCGGTCGTGGGCAGCCACCTGCCGCACCAGGTACAAGTACCCGGAGCCAGCGGTGAGCTTGTGGATGCCCGCATTCACCTGCCCAGCGCACCGATTTCTCACGACGAATCCAAGGCTGCTTTCCGCCGCCCCCGAACGGGCCGTGACCAAACCGTGACCTAAGTGCAAGAGGTGTGTGGGACAAACGTGGGCTGGCAGATGGAGGTGCTGGTGGGAAGGGGTGTGGGGCGGAAGGTGGGCTGTAGTGAGACGTGATGGGGTAAGGGGGAGTTGGAGGCGTGATTACGTCAGCAGGGCTGGTTAGAGTCCGCAACCATGGGCAAAGCAACGACGAAATCAGGGAATCTGCAACGGGCTTTGGAGGCGCGGCGTCGCGCGAATGCTGAGAGGGAGGCGCGGGAGCGCGCGATCGTGCAATCGCTCAAGGAGTTCCTCGACGAGCTGGACAAGCTGGAGCACGCCGAGCAGTCCGCAGCTAAAGATGAGGCGGCGGCGCGGACCAGGGCCGAGGAACAGATCGCCCGGATCGAAAGTGAGTTGAACGAACGGCTGGAGCGGATCCGGCAGAGCGCGCAGGAGAAGGCGACGACGATTCGGCGGACGGCCGGCGCGGCAGCACAGGTGATGCGCACCAACGGCGAAACAATCGCCAGCATCGCCGCACAGAGTGGTCAGACGCAGACGCAGGTGCGAGAACTGTTGCGCCTGGCCGACACTGAGCAGCACGACGCCGGCGAACAGACACCGCAGGACGCGCACGCCGAGAATTCGGCGACGGTCCCCAATGGGGGCGCCGATACCCCGGCGTCGCTCAGCGAAGCGGCGCAGATGAGTGAGGGGGTCGCGGCGGTGGATGATCCGGCGACCGAGGCGCTGAGCGCCTGACGGGCAGTCGCGTGAGTACCCCCAGTCGGCGGCGACAGGGCCGCGACTTGGTGGTCGACCCGATACGTCATGGCAGTGAGATCGCACGGTTCTTCGCACACGTGGTGCGTGGTCCGGGGCGACAGGACTGCTGGCTATGGACGGGCGCCATCGGATCAGATGGGTACGGGCGCTTCGCATTGCGGCGTGGCGGCTGGCGGCACGTGATGATGGTGCGGCCGCCGCGCTATGCGCTGGCGGTCGCACGGGCGGGGCAACCGCTACAGGGGGATGTGCGGGCACTGCACGAATGCGACGTCACCCTGTGTGTGCGAGTGGTGGGCGCCGAGGAGATCGCGGCCGGGGTGCGTGCGCACGTGACCGCGGGCACCCAGCAGGAGAACATGGAACAGATGGCGGCGCGGGGCCGCGGCGGTGGCCGGCCGCGCGTGATCGCGCGGGGCGCGGGTCTGCGGGCCCGACGCGAGCGTGCGCTGGCGCTGCGGGAGGCGGTGCGGTCAGGGTGGGACTCGGCCGCAGTGGAGGCGGCCATGCTCGGAGGTCAGCCACGGTTGTGGTGACCGGGAACGGGTTTCAAGCATTCGACGGGTGCAGGGTCAGACTCTGCACCCGTCGGCGTTTGCATGGTGAGAGTCACCGGCAGGGGGTCATCGGAGTTGTGCGAGTGACAGCGGTTCGCGGCGCGGAGGCGACGGTGGTGGATCGGCAATTATCGGATGCGCCACTCGTTGATGTGGTCCACCACCGTGACAGTCGCGCCGTGGTCATACCACTGGTGAGTGCCGTCGGTGAAGCTCAAATCTGTCGAGTACGTGGCATCCGGGACTGGCATACTCCAGCGGCGCCGGACGACCCGCCCGTCGGCGAGTACGTCGCCTTTGGCGACGAATGCTGCCAGCTTGACACTGCTCGTGTCGTTCTCTCGGGTGTGCCGTGCGGGTTCATCGGCCGCGTTGGCGGCGGTCGCAGGCGGGATGGTCATGGGAGGGTTCCTTCCGATTCGGTGGTGGTTCAGGCGGCGTCGAACAGGCTCATCTGTCCGGAGGGCGTGATGTCCAGGACGCGTTCGCGCCAGGCCAGGGCGTAGGGCAGGCAGTTGTTGCACGCGGCGTGCGTGTGCCCGGGAAGCGGCTCGCTCATTCGCGCTGCCCAACTCCACGCCATTGAGTCGGCGCTGAGGACTCTGTGGCCGTAGCGCTTGAGGCCCGAAAGCTTCAAGCCGTACGCGTGGAGTGGGATGTCGGGGTCGTGGCGCTGGATGGTGGACAGGATCACGTCGATCTCGGCGCTGGCCTGGCGGCGGCACATCGTGCCGACGCCGACGAGGAAGCAGTCGGACAGGTCGACGCCGGCGGCGTAGTACATGTCGACGCAGCGGCGATAATCGTCAGGCGTCCAGCCCTGCAGAACCGGGACGTAGGGCACATCCCAGTCGGGGCCGGGCCAGAGGTCCTGCAATTCTTGGAAGTTGTCGATGGTGCGGCGCTGGTGTTCACGCACGCTCAGTCCGGTGCGGGCGATCTGTTCGGGCTCGCACATCCAGTCGCCGGGCGAGGCCCATTGGAGGTTGCCGATCTCCTGGTCGTAGCGCCAGACCGCGGCGTTGTAGTCGCGGGCGGTGGTGCGCCATTGCCCGTACATCGATAGTTCGGTGAATCCGCCGGAGTCCAGCGCCCATCCGGTGAGCGCACGCGGGAAGCTCTTGCGGGGTGCCAGGCGGCGGTGGGAGATGAACAGCGGGACGTTGGCTTGGCCGAGCCAGCGCACCTCGCTGGTTCCGAGATAGAAGTACTTCATGGCGGCGGTCCTTCGTTTCTGCGGTGGCTGGGCTGTGGGGTCGGCGCCCGGTGGGGGGTGGGGGGAGCACCCCACCGGGTGGCTTCTCAGGCGGTGGGTTGGAGCGTTTCGCCGGTGACGGTTTCGACGACCAGACCCACCAGGTCACGGGCGGCTGGCGGCGTGACGGCGTTCCCTGCCAGCCGCACCTGCTCGCGCCTGGTGCCGACCATCCGGTAGCCGGTCGGGAAGTCCATCGCGGCGGTGATCTCGCGGGGCTCCAGCATCCGGAAGTAGACATCGTTGATGTCGATGGTCGGTGGCGGCGTGGGGACGGGGCCGCGGTTGAGCAGTCCGTGGCGTTCGAGGGTGGTGACCGTCGGCAGCGGCTGGTCGACGGTGCTGTTGCCGCCGGAGCCGTAGAAGCTCGTAATGAGTGGTCGGGGGGCGTCGGCGTAGACGAGGCCGTGGTGGTTGCCCGAGGCGGTGACGGTGGCCAGCGGCTCGGCCACGGAGCGGGCATCGCTGGATCCGCCGCGCAGCTCGGCGACGAAGGCGGGGAAGGCGATTCCGTCGTTCTCGCGGGTGGTGCGGGTCGGGATCGGCTCGCTGGTCGGGACGGCTTCGGTGCGCCAGGTGCCGCCGGTCGGGACCAGCAGGCCGGTCTCGTTGCGGGTGGTCATGGTGCGGGCCGGTTGATCGACCGGGACGGCGGTCTTGCCATCGCGTCCCTCGACGGGGACCAGCATCGGGGTCCAGAACCGTTCGATTCCGGCGGCGATGCGGGCCATCGTCTTGTCGGCCAGCGGGCGCGTGCGGTCTCCGATGCGGGTGCCCGTCAGCGACCAGTCGATGATCTCGGCGGCCGGCCACATTCCCGCTGACGCGAAATTCAAGATCTCCGTCTACGCCGGCCACGCCAATCCCGCCTCGATCAAGATCCTGCAGGAACTCGGCGCCGACAGCGTGAACCCGGTGGGCGACCTGAGCCGGCCCATGCTGGGCGCCATCCGCCGCAATGTCGATGTGCCTCTTGACGTCTGGGCCGAGACCTTCGAGTCGTTCGGTGGGATGAACCGGCTCTGGGAGGCCGGCGACATCGCCCGCGTCGCCGGCCCGGTCTACTTCAAGATCGAGCCAGGTGAGTCCGAGGCCGTGATGTACAACGGCTGGGTCCGGCCGGAGTTCCACGAGGAACTCATCCGCCACAAGGTGCGGCACGCAGCCATCCTCAACGAGTTGGTGGCCACCAGCACCCCCGACGTGGCCGTCTCGCCTCGGCCCCGGCTGGCCGCTGCGGCGCTGACGAACTGACGTCACGGATGCACACCACGCGAAGGCGCCCCGCTGCCGCGGTCATCGGCTCCGGGAACATCGGCACCGACCTGATGTACAAGCTGCGACGGTCGGAGGTGCTCGACATCGCGGCCATGGTCGGAATCGACCCGCGCAGTGACGGTTTGGCCCGCGCAGCGGGCCTGGACGTGGCGACCACCGCTGACGGGGTGGAAGGGCTGCTGGCGATGAGCGTCTTCGATGACGTCGACGTCGTGTTCGACGCCACCAGCGCCTACGCCCACCGCCACAACGACGCCCGGCTGGAACCCACCGGCCGGCTCGTCGTGGACCTGACCCCCGCGGCCATCGGCCCGTACGTGGTGCCCGCGGTCAACCTGTCCGGGTTGGCCGGTCAGCGCAATCTGAACATGGTGACCTGCGGCGGCCAGGCGACGGTGCCGATCGTCGCCGCGCTGTCGCGGGTCACCCGGGTGCACTACGCCGAGATCGTCGCGTCCATCTCGTCGCGGTCGGCAGGCCCCGGCACCCGGGCCAACATCGACGAGTTCACCCAGACCACCGCGCGCGCACTGCAAACGGTGGGCGGCGCCGCGCGCGGCAAGGCGATCATCGTACTGAACCCGGCCGAGCCGCCGATGATCATGCGCGACACCGTGGCCGCACTGGTGTCGAGTGTGGACCACGCGGCGATCAGCGCGGCGGTCACCGCCATGGTGCGCGATGTCGCCCACTACGTCCCCGGTTACCGGCTGCGTCAGGACGTCCAGTTCTCCACCGTCACGGCAACCGATCCGCGCAGAAGACTTGTCCCCGAGTCGGATCGGACAGCTGACCTCACCCACGTGACGGTGTTCCTGGAGGTGGAGGGGGCCGGCGACTACCTGCCGCCTTACGCCGGCAACCTCGACATCATGACGGCGGCTGCGGTCCGGGTGGCCGAGCACGCAGTCTCCGGTGCGGGGGTGACGTTGTGAAGGACGGCCTCTACATCCAGGACGTGACCCTGCGCGACGGGATGCACGCGATCGGGCACTCGTTCACCCTCGACGATGTGCGCCGGATCGCCCGGGCGCTCGACCAGGCCGGCGTCACCGCCATCGAAGTGGCCCACGGTGACGGTCTGGCCGGCGGCAGCCTGACCTACGGAGCCGGCGCCCACAGCGACGCCGAGTGGATCAGCGCCGCGGCGGAGGTCATCGACAACGCCCGGCTGACCACCCTGCTGCTCCCCGGCATCGGCACCGTCGACGACCTGCGCGCCGCGGTGGATCTCGGCGTCACGTCGGTGCGGATCGCCACCCACTGCACCGAGGCCGACATCGCCCGCCAGCACATCGGCACCGCAGTCGACCTGGGCCTCGACGTGGCCGGCTTTCTGATGATGGCGCATCTGACGGATCCGGAAACGCTGGCGGCCCAGGCGAAGATCATGGAAGACGCCGGGGCGCGCTGTGTGTATGTCACCGACTCCGGCGGCCGGCTCACCATGGCCGGTGTGCGCGACCGGGTTCAGGCCTACCGCGCCGCACTCGACCCGAGCACCACCATCGGGGTGCACGCGCACCACAACCTGGCTCTGGGCGTGGCCAATTCGATCACCGCCGTCGAGCAGGGTGCCCATCGGGTCGATGCGTCCCTGACCGGGCTGGGCGCCGGGGCGGGCAACTGCCCGTTGGAGGCGTTCATCGCGGTGGCCGAACTCAACGGCTGGCTGCACGGGTGCGATCTGTTCGCCCTGATGGACGCGGCCGACGACCTGGTGCGCCCGCTGCACCAGCGCCCGGTGCGGGTGGATCGCGAGACCCTCACGCTGGGCTATGCCGGGGTGTATTCGAGCTTCCTGCTGCACGCCGAACGGGTTGCCGTCGACATCGGTGTCGACACCCGGGACCTGCTGGTCGAGGCCGGCCGCCGCGCGATGGTGGGCGGCCAGGAAGACCTGCTCACCGATCTCGCGCTGGACATGAGGAGGTGAAGAGTCGCTTTCTCCACCGTGCTCAGCGATCGGTCGCCGGGCACCTGGAAACGGATCCAACGCGGATCCGCCCCCCTACGATCGTCCCAAGCCACGAGAGATGAAACACCATGGAGAACGTCACCGCACCTGTGCCTTCCCGACGGCCGACCACGACGGCGCCCGTCACTCCCGCCGAACCCGGCGGGCGCCGTAACCACGGCCTGAAAGAGAACACCCTGGGTGTTCCGAGCATCTTCTTCTACATCATCGCCGCCGCATCCCCGCTGACCGTGGTGGTGGCGCTGTTCCCCATCATCATCGGCGCCGGCAACGGCGTCGGCATGCCCGGTGCCTTCGTCATCGCCGCGGTAGTGCTAATGATCTTCGCCGTCGGTTACGTGGCGATGAGCCGCCATGTCACCAATGCCGGGGCCTTCTACGCGTACGTCACGCTGGGGCTCGGCCGCGTTGCCGGCCTCGGATCGGCGTCGCTGGCCATCTTCGCCTACAACGCGATCCAGGCGGGCCTCTACGGCGGATTCGGGTACTACGCAGCCGAACTGCTCAATCCGGCCCTGGGCATCAGCCTGCCGTGGTGGGTGTACGCCTTTGTCGGGCTGCTGCTGTGTCTGGGCCTGGGCGTGCAGGGCGTGCATTCCGGCGCCCGCGTACTCGGGGTGTTCATGACCCTCGAAGTCCTCATGATCACCGTCCTGAGCGTCTTCAGCCTGTTCGGCGATGCGGTTCCGGTCTCGGAGTTCAGTTTCGAGCCCTTCAACCCGAGTGTGGTGCTGGCCGGCGCCCTCGGAGTGGCGCTGATGTTCGCCCACGCGTCCTTCATCGGTTTCGAGGGTTCGGCCATCTACGGTGAGGAAGCCCGCGACCCGGCGCGGACCATCCCCCGGGCCACCTACCTGTCCATCGCGTTCATGGGCGTGCTCTACGCCGTGTCGGGCTGGCTGATCATGAACGCCCTCGGCCTGAACGACGTGGTGGCCATCGCCACCGAGACCGGCGGCAACTTCATCTTCGTGGCCAGCGACACCATCATCGGCCACAACATCTCGCTGCTGTTCCAGATCCTGATCGTCACAGCCACTTTCGCGGCGATCGTCACCTTCCACAACAACGTCTCGCGGTACCTGTTCTCGCTGGGGCGCCAACACCTGGTGTGGAAGCCGCTGGGGTGGACCCTGCCGCGCCGGCAGACGCCCTGGGTGGCCTCCATCGTCCAGAGCCTGATGGTCGGGGTGGTCATCGTGGCGTTCGCCATCGCAGGCCAGGACCCGTTCGCCACCCTTTTCACCTGGGCCACCGGCATCGGCACCATCGGCGTGATCGCCTCGCAACTGGTGGCCGGGATCGCGATCTTCGTGTTCTTCCGCAAGTCGAACGTGGACAAGCGGCCGTGGAACACCGTGATCGCCCCGCTGCTGGCGATCGTCGGGCTCACCGGCTTCTTCATCCTGACCCTCAACAGCCTCGACGTGCTGCTCGGTGTGCAGGGCGCCACCGCGGTGCTGATGGTGTCGCTGGTGTTCCTGGCCTTGCTCGGCGGGGTCGCCTACGGCCTCTACCTGCGCTTCTTCGCGCCGGATCGTTACGAGCTGGTGGGCAAGGCGCTCAACGAGCGCGACCTGGAAGACCCCGCTCCAGAAGCCGTCTGAGGCAGGTTCCGCCGAAATCGAGCGCGCCGGGGCGTCGATAGGTACGTTTGTCCTTATCGATACGTACAGACGTTCCTAAAGGAGGGTCCGACCATGGCCACGGCTCCCCGGCGCGCTCGCCGTCACGACCCCGACAGAAAGGAGCGCATCGTGGAATCGGCGCTGGCGGTCCTGGCCCGCGACGGAGTAGCGGGCATCACCCACCGCGCCATCGGCGAAGCTGCCGACGTCCCACTCGGTTCCATCACCTACCACTTCAAGACACTCGACGACATCGTGCAGCTCGCCTTCCGGACGCACGTCGACAAGTTGGCCACCCGCTTCGAAAACCGGCTGGCAGCCTGCGATTCGAAGTCAGACCTGATCGAGTGCGTAGCCCTGGCCATCACCGACGATCTGGCCGCCAACCCCAACGAGCTCGCCGTCACCTTCGAACTGTACGGCGACGCGGTGCGCCGAGCCGACACCAAGCGCATCACGCAGGAGTGGATGGAGCGGGCCGAGGACGCCCTGGCCCACCACTTCGATCGTGCCACCGCTCGCCTGATCGACGTCGTGGTCGAGGGCCTGATGGTGCACATGTCCATTGCCCAACAACCGATTTCGAAGGACGCGGTACGCGCCCTGCTGATCACGGCCGCCAATCCCGGCCCGAACTGAACTGGAGCCATCATGACCTTTCACGACAAGATGTTCGTAGCCGGAAGCTGGACCGAAGCCTCCGGAGGAGCAAAAGACCAGATCCTGGCACCCGCCACCGGTGAAGCGTTTGCGGAGGCCGCCCACGGCACGGCCGCCGACGTCGACCGCGCCGTCGCCGCCGCCCATGCCGCATTCCCGGACTGGGCCCGCACTCCCGTCGGCGAACGTGCTCGCGCCTTTCTCGAGCTCGCCGACCGCATCGAAGCCGACGCTCGCACCCTCGCCGAGATCGAGTCTCGCAACGCCGGCAAGCCCATCAGCGGCGCGCTCGAAGAGATGGAGATGATTCCCGACCATCTTCGGTTCTTCGCCGGGGCTGCCCGCACCATCGAAGGCCGTGCCGCCGGCGAGTTCGTCCCCGGTACCACCAGCATCATCCGGCGCGATCCTCTCGGGGTGGTCGGCTCGGTCGCCCCGTGGAACTTCCCGCTGTTGATGGCCATCTGGAAGATCGCCCCCGCTCTGCTCACCGGGAACACGTTGGTGCTCAAACCTTCTGAGCACACACCGTTCTCGGTGCTGCGCCTGGCGGAGCTGGCCGCCGACCTGTTCCCCGCCGGGGTCTTGAACATCGTCACCGGTGACGGCGAGGATGTCGGCGCGAGCCTGGTGTCGCACCCGCTGGTGCGGATGTCCTCGCTCACCGGTTCTGTCGAGACCGGCCGGTCGATGCTGCGGGCTTCCGCAGATTCCAACCTCAAGCGGCTGCACCTCGAACTCGGTGGCAAGGCACCGGTGCTGGTGTACCCGGACGCCGATGTGGCACTCGCGGTCGAGAAGATCATGCAGGGTGCGTTCGGCAACGCGGGCCAGGACTGCATGGCAGCGTCGCGCATCTACGTCCATGACTCCCTGCATGACGACCTGGTGTCCGGACTCGAGAAGGCAGTCAAGGAGTTGAATCTCGGTGACCTCGCCGACGAGAACACCGTCATGGGTCCGGTGATCACCGCCGCGCACCGCGACCGCGTGGAAGGCTTCGTCTCCCGCGCCAAGGCCACCGGCCACACCGAGCTGCTCCAGGGCGACAACCCCGGCACCGGTTTCTACACCGCCCCCACCGTGGTGGTCGGCACCAAGCAGGACGACGAGATCATCAGCGCCGAGGTGTTCGGGCCGGTGACGTCGGTGACCCGGTTCAGCGACAACGACGACGTGCTCGCCTGGGCCAACGACACCGAATACGGCTTGGCCGCTTCGGTGTTCACCCGCGATGTGGGCCGTGCCATGGTCACCTCCGGTGCACTCCAATTCGGCACGGTGTGGGTCAACGACCACGCTCCGGTGACGCCGGAGATGCCACACGGCGGCTTCAAGCAGTCCGGCCACGGCAAGGACATGTCGGTGTACGCACTCGAGGCCTACACCGAGATCAAGCACGTGATGATCAACCATGCGACCGCCTGACATGACGGTCAGCGCCATCAACACGTTCCGTCTGCGGCCGGGTGTCCCGGTCGCCGACTTCGAGCAGTTCTCCGCTGAACTCGATCGCCCGGTGTGCCTCGCGTTCGACGAAGTGCTGGGGTTCGACGTCTATCTCTCCGACGACGGCGTGGTCGTCGAGGTGATGACGGTGACCTCCTGGCCCGACTGGGAACAGGTGCGCGACAACGCACCCGAGCTCAAACCCGTCGTCGCCCGCTTCGACGAGCTCGTGGAACCGGGCAGCGTCAGCACCATCTTCACCCCGTCATTCCCCACTCAGGAGTTCCGACCACTTGGAGCCGGGGATCAGCTCCTCGGTGACGCAGGCGCCGCCCACGAGGTCGCGCGCCTCGAGCACCAGCACCGACTTGCCTGCGCGGGAGCCCCGCGCGTACCGTCGACACCATGACCCAGGCACCTGCCTCACCTCCGCTGCACATGCAGCGTGTCGACTTCGACCCCATCCCCACCCTCGGCGAGATCCGCGAGAACGAGGGGGTGCGCACCGTCATCAACGCCTTCGGCATGCCGGTGTACCTGGTGACCCGCCACGACGACATCAAGACGGTGCTCTCCGATCCGGAACGGTTCTCCAACGAGCGCCCGCCAGGGTTCTTCGTCCCCGGGGCACCCGAGATGTCCGAGGAAGAGCAACGCGCAGCCCAGTCCGGCAACCTGCTGGGCCTGGACCCACCCAGGCACACCCGGTTACGCCGCATGCTCACCGGCGAATTCACCGGCCGCCGGATGAAGCGCCTGGAGCCGCGGATCACCGACATCGTGACCCAGCATCTGGACGCCATGGAAAAAGCCGGTCCACCGAGTGATCTCGTGACCGATTTCGCTTTACCCATCCCGTCACTGGTGATCTGCGAGTTGCTGGGCGTGCCGTATGACGACCGCGACGATTTCCAGCACCGCACCAGCCGCCAGCTCGACCTGTCGATCCCGATCGAGGAACGCTTCGAACTCCAGCGCGCCGGGCGTGCTTACATGCACGCACTGGTGGGCGGCGCACGGCGTTCCCCCGGCGACGACATGCTCGGAATGCTGGTGCGCGAGCACGGGTCCGAGCTCACCGATGACGAGCTGGTGGGCATCTGCAACCTGCTACTGGTGGCCGGCCATGAGACAACCTCCAACATGCTCAGCCTCGGCACCTTGGCGTTGCTGCAGCACCCGGATCAGCTGGCCCTGGTGCGTGATGACCCCGATGCGGTGAGTCCGGCGGTGGAGGAGCTGCTGCGCTGGCTGTCGATCGTGCACTCCGGCATCCCCCGCATCACCACCAGCGAGGTGGAGATCGCCGGGGTGCAGATTCCCGCGCACCAGCTGGTGGTCGTCTCGCTACCGTCGGGCAACCGCGATCCGAGTTTCATCGACAATCCGGAGGTGTTCGACGTCCGCCGCGGCGCCATGGGGCATCTGGCGTTCGGCCACGGCGTCCATCACTGCCTGGGCGCACCGCTGGCCCGGATGGAGATGAAGATCGCGTTTCCGGCTCTGTTGCAACGCTTTCCGACCCTGCGCCTCGACGAACCTTTCGACGACGTGGCGTTCCGCTCTTTCCACTTCATCTATGGGCTGCAGTCGCTGCAGGTGGCCTGGTGAGGGTACAGGCCGACCGCGACGTCTGCATCGGCGCCGGGGTCTGTGTGATGAACAGCGAGGCGGTCTTCGACCAGGACGACGACGGCATCGTGGTGCTGCTGGTCGATGACGTGCCCTCGGCCGAGCAGGACAACGCACGGAAAGCCGTGCAGCTCTGCCCCTCCGGAGCGCTGAGCGTCGTCGAGTGAACGAGCGTTGACACTGCACCCACCGCGAAGAAGTGTGAGTAGAGATCGCGCTGGTCGCAGTGTGAACGAGGTCCGCCGGGTCAATCGCCGTCGCGGTGCAGGTCGATCAGCCCGGCCTTGCTCAGCGCGAGCACGCTGACGATCAGCACCCAGACCGGGAACGCGAGCGTCAGCCAGACCGACACGTCACTGGCCACCAACAGCGTCAGCGCCACCACATAGGTGAAGATCACCAGCCCCCGCGACACCAGGCCGGTCTTGAGCCAGATGGTGGCCAGCGACATCATGAACACCGCTGCCATTCGCAGGGCGTAGGTCTTCGACAGCGCGATCAGCAGTGCCTGACCGAACACGTGCACATCGGCTCCGTAGTCTTATCTGTAACAGTAATAGCTGTGTGTAAGACAGTTACCGAGGTGCGTTTGAATGCGCGGGATCTACGAGAAACACAGTGTTATCTGTAACGGTGTAACTGACGAGCGAGCCCGTTTTTGGGGGTACCCCATGCGATTCGATTGGTATGGCTCATCAGCCGCTGTTGCCGTTGCCGCGTAGACGGTGGATCTCGCCGTGGGCTGCGGCGAGCTGTTGTTGAAGGTCTCTGATTTCTGATTTGAGGGCGGCGATATAGTCGTCGTACTGGCGTTTCTGGGTGCGTAGTTGTTGGCGCAACGCAGCATCGACTGGCGAACGGGAGTTTGATGCTGTCGGTTCAGGGTCGGCGATCTGGGGCCGTGGTGTAGCGGAGGCAGCGCGGATTTGGTCGAAGAGGTCGGTGTGGTTGTAGATCGTTTTGCGGGCGACCCCTGCGTGGCGGGCGACTGCGTGGGGGTTGATATTCATTCCGGCGCGCTGCATTTCGCGTAGCGCCTTCTTGATTTTGCGGCGGGCGTCGTTGCGGCTTTTGGTGCTGGCTTTTCTGAGTCCGGCGGTGGAGCGGGCAGCGGTCATTGATCCGTGGTGCGGGGTTGCTGGGCTTTGTCGAGGGCTGACTGGTGGGCGCCGCGGGTTTGGATTTGCAGCAGCGGCAGTCGCTTCCCCGCCCCGGTGCCGGCACCGGATACCGCCTCTTCGGCTCCGGTGGCCGACAGGCGTTCGATGATCGCTTCCAGTGATCGCAGTTCACGGCGGCGTTCGATCACCCAGATGTTGTCCTCACCGAGTTCACGTCCGCTGCGCCGGCGATACTGGTCACGGCGGGCGGCCAGCAGCGCCTCGGTCGCGGCGTGCTGCTGACGCAGCTCATCGAGGTGGGTGGCATCGGTGGCGAAATGACCGCAGCCCAGACAAGCATTGCCCTTGTCGCACTGTTTGAGCGGCGGGAGCAGACAGACCCCGTTGGGCAGGATCCGGTCGGTGCGGGCACCGAGCTGCGTCATCTCATAGATGTCGCTGGGGCTGATCGAGATATCGGTGCCGTGGGCGCCGATCTTCTTGTGCTTGAGGAACTCTGCCTCGGCGGTGGCCGCCAAGGTGGCCGCGTAACGGGCCGTCATCTCAGGGCTTTTATGACCGAGATAGCGCTGCACCACGTGGAACGGAACGCCATCGTTGAGCAGCTCGGTGGCCCGGGTGTGGCGCAACCGATGGGTCTGGGTGAAGCGCAGTCGTCGGCCGGCGCTGTCGGTGAGATCGTGGCAGTCGTCGAGCTTGGCCAGCGCTGTGCGGTAGGTGTTGTAGGAGCGGGGCTGCTGACCGCGGTGCTGATTCTTCACGCCGAGGAACAGGTATCGGGGCGCCAGGTCGGGATATGTCGCCTTCAGCCAGCTCTGCTGCTCGGTGATGATGTCAACGATGGCCTGCTCAACGAGGATGGTGGGAATGACGTCATCGACTTTGGTCTGCTGGTAGCGCAGCCGGGCCACGAACGTGTCCGGGTCGCCGTCGGTGGGGCGTTCCAGGCCCGGGATGGCCTGCAGCGGATCATGGTCGAGCATCAGGATTTCCGACGCCCGGCGCCCGGTCAGGGCCTGCAGCAGCCAGATCCGTGCGGCCTGGGGGTCACCGAGGCCGGCGGCGACGGTGATCGTGCCGTCGGCTTTGGTCAGCACCACCTTGCGCCCGGCGGGGGCTGCCAGGACGTCGAGATAGGTGAGCATGCGCTGCAGGTCGGCGGTGGCATACCAGGTGAGCTCGCGTTCGCGGCGCCGCTGTTTGGGCGCGTGCAGCGGTGACCACAGCGCGGTGTGGGTCAGCGTAATATCGCGCCAGCGGGGGTTGGCCGTCGCGGTCGCCGCATCGGCGGCGTTGTCGTGCATGAAGGTGTAGAACGCCTGGGTTTGGGCTTGCAGGGTGGCCACGGTATCCGGTGTGAGGCGCTCAGACTGGCTGGCCGCGGCCGGGGAACGCAGATACCCGAGATAGTCGAGGAACACGGTGCGCAGCTGATCGGGATCGGTGCTGATCAGCGGATCATCGTGATGGCCGTAGTCGTGGGCGAACCGGCCCAGCTGCGAGCCCAGGTTGCGGGCCCGGTCGGCGGCCGAGGACCACACCAGCAGGTCGTAGGTCAACGCGCTGCGCAGCCAGAACCGCAGCCCTTCGCGCAGCCACGCCGGCTCGATATCGCGCAGCCGCACGGCGGTGTCGTGGCGGGGTTCGTGGTCGCGGCGCGGGATCCGCGGGTCGGTGCGCAGATCCCAGATATCGTGCTCCCACCACGGGGTATCGGTGCAGCGCACCGATACCCACAGGTGCAGATGCTCGATGACATGGCGGATGTTGCGCCGCGATCCCGCCGACGGGAGCCGCATGTTGCGGCGCTGAAAGGTCAGGACCGCCTGGCGGAGCACGGCATTGGGGTCCAGGTCGGCGATGCTGGCCGGTGCCCTTCCGGTGCAGGTGCGGTGTTCGGCGATCGCGGCCGGCAGGGTGCGGGTCAGCCAGGCCAGCAGGGAGGGTTCGATCTTGCGAAGCTGCTGGTCCCAGCACACCCAGACCCACCAGGCGATCTCGTCGCCGAACCGAGTAGGGGCGTCGGGGGTGAAATCGTGGGCGGCTCCGGCGCGGTGTGCTTGCAGGTAGAACTGGTTGCGCAGAAACACCTGATCAAACGGAGCGCTGTAGATCGCATAGACCGGCCGACGCCACGCCTCGGGGACCTGTGCCCATTGAGTCGCCCATGACCCCAGTGCGGGGGCGAGGACCGGCGTGGGTGCGGGCGGGTCAGTCGGTGTGGTCATGGTGCAGCCCTTTCCAGCCAGCGACGTAGCTGCGCCATTGGGCCAGGGTGCGCATCTCGGCGTCCTCGGTGACCCATCCGTAGGTCGAGAGCGTGGTCTGGATATCGGCGTGGCCCAGGCGGCGCATCACCACATGCGGCGGGGCCCCGGAGAGCAGCAGCGCGGTGGCGTGGGTGTGGCGCAGCCAGTGCGGTGACCACCGATCGGGCAGCACCCCGCCGGCACGTTTGGTCACCGAATCGATTTTGGCGTAGACGGTTTCGGCACGCATGGGCCGGAAACGCTGCCCGTGGGTGAGATTGACGAACACGAAGTGAGTGTCCAGGTCGGGCACGTCCAGATCGGCGCCCTGGTCGACCAGGTGCCACACGTAGGTCGAATACAGTGCCTCCAGATCGTCACCGATGTAGATGCGCCGGGCCAGTAGCGTCTTGCCGCGGGCCCCGCGCGGATGGTCTTGTCGGGCGGCCACGTCGATGAACGGTGTCCCGCCGGCGCCGATATGAAAATCGTGGTGCCGCAGCGACAGCGCTTCACCCAGTCGCATCCCGGTCTCGGCGAGCACCGCGAACAACAGCCGGTCCCGCAGCCCTGAGGGCGGCCCCGACCAGTCCTGTCCGGTCTGGGTGGCACAGCCATCAAGGATCGCAGCAACTTGGGTGGGCAGCAGCACCGGAGTGGCGGACTTGTTGCCGCCGCGCACCGTGTAGATGGGCCGGTCCTTGGACCGTGGTGGGCGGCCCACGCCGGCCAGCATCGGGATATACCGTGACCGTGATCGCTTGCCGCGGCTGGTGAACAGTCGCTGATACGGGCCGGCCAACCCGTTCGCGTCTGCGTGGTAGCGGTAGAACGCCAGCACCGCCGCGGCCCGCAGCTGGGTGCTCGCAGTGCCCAGCCAAACCTCCGGTGCGCCGATCCGGGCGGTGCCCGGCAGGTCCCCGGTGCGCAGGTAGGCCAGAAACTGCCCGAACAGGCTCGTACTGATGTCCTGCCAGTCGGTGCCGGTGTGCTCCAGCACCGTCCACCACGCCGCCAGGCCGGCCGCATACGCCTTCACGGTGTTCGGTGAGGACCCGTCATCGCGCAGGAACTGCAGGTACTCCTCGGCTGCCTCGATCGGCAGGTGATCGGGGCCCAGCACGGTGTAGGTGTCCGGGGCGCCGGTCAGCGCGATCCGTTGTGTCCGTGCCATCCCCGATCCGCCCCCGCAATTCCCTGTTAGGCCTGCCGGCGAGGCCGGCGTAGCTGCACCACCGTGTCCCCGCGGTCCAGGACCGCCTCCTCATCGAGCACCGTCGAAGCGGTGTTCGGGGCCGCGGCAACCTTGGCGGGAGCGTCGCGCTGGCCGGCCAGGATGTCGGCCAACAAGTCTGTGGGGTAGATCAGGTCGTGGGCGGCCAAGGCCTCCACGCTGACCGAGCCGTAGCATTCCTCCATCCACCGGCGCAGCAGCCGGGGCCGCTCCGGTGTGCGGGCATTCCAGCCCGGTTCGGTCTTGCCCCAGGTGTGCCCGGTCTCGGAGTTGATCCGCGTGTAGAGCTGGCGCTGCAACGTATCGGCGCGGACCTCATCGATCAGCTTCGACTCGCGAAGGTGAATGATCAACGCCCCCAGGGAAATACGCCACTTCACCTTCGCATCGACCAGATCGCTGAGCGTGGGAACCGGCGGCACCTCTTTGGCGAGCACTTCGGCTGGCGCCAACAGTTCTGAGGCGAACCGGGAGGCTTCGCGCTCCTGGTCATCGCTGACATCGCCGTAGCGGTGCAACAACAAGTGCCCGATCTCGTGGGCGACTGTCCAGCGGGTGCGCTCCCAAGAATCCAACGCCCGCAACAACACCAGCGGCCGTTCCCGATACTCCCCGGTCCGCGCCGAGCAACCCAGATGCTTCTCGGTCAACAACCCGGCCGGCCCGTCCTCATCGGTGTCCCAGTCCACCACTCCGGTGGAGCGTGAGTGCTTCATCCGCATCACCACCGGCACCCCGGCAGCTTCCAGCTCGTAGGTCAGCGACTTGATCGGCACCCCTGGCGCCACCCCCAGCCAGCGCCGCGCCTGCGCGGCCGCAGTCACCACATCGGTGCCCGCCGGTAACGGCTCCAGCAGCACCGGGGGCAGCTTGGCCACCGCATTGAGCTGCCCGAGCAGATCACCGACGACGTTGGCGAACACCGCCAAGTACTCCTTCTCGGTGACCGTGGTGGACTTGGGCGCCCGGAACAACAGATCCCGCGCCGTCACCCGCGACGCCGGTGCGGTCGTGAAAAATGTTGGCGGGAAACGCAACAACGCCGCCAGCCGATCGAAATCGGCGCCGTCGAGGACCGCGGTCTCGGACTGCTCCAACCGCGTCTGGCGCGGAGAGCGCCAACCCAGATGATCCATCACCGCGGTGCCTGACAGTCGCCGCAGCACCCGGGCCTGGCGGACCCGTGTGCCGAACACCTCTACCGACGCCATCACCGACCACCTCGTCCCCACACGCGCCCGGCCGGTACCAGCTCATCGTCTACGCCTCGGCTTCCCCGGTCTCGGGAGCAGTTCTGGGCAAGAATTCCTCGAAGTCCTCGCGCACATCCTCGTCGTCGCCCTCGGCCGCGCTCTGCTGCTCGGCAACGGTCTTCGGCCGAATCGCCAGCGGTAACGGCTCGAACCCCAGAATCCGCTCCTCGTTGGTGTCCAGATCGGCCACCACCGCCAAAATGCCACCACCCACCGACAACCGGCCCGGGGTCTCCCACCAGTACACAACCAGCTCGTAATCGTCGCCGATCCCCGCCGGGCCGAACACCCGCTGATCCTCGGGCTCGCCGGCGTCGAGCGCCATCTGCTTGCCCGGCTTGGACTGCGGCATCGACTGCGGGAGCAGCGCACCGATATCGGCGGCCCGTTGCGGGCTGATGTGACGCACCCGCGCCCACGCCATCCCCGCATCGCCGATGCGCACCGACGAACTCGGGCCCGTCGACATCCGCAACGTCGACCCCGGTCCGCAGGAGGCACCCTCTGGCGCCAGTCGCGGCGTCGGGGCCTTCGTGCTCTGCGCGTCGATGCCGTTCATCGCCAGCACGTGGCTGCGTACGTCCTGACACAACGTCCCGCCCTGAATCTGCATCGGGTCGGGGAATACGCGGAACCACCGCGCCAGCGACGCGTCGAATGCCACGCCGATCTCGCCGAGCAGTCTCGCCAACGCGAGACGGTGCAGGGCCACGAGCTGTCTCGCCAGCTCCACCGGAACCACCATGGCGGAAATACTGCACGGTTTTTCCTACACCCTTTCGGAGGCGCGCCGTGTGTCGGGTCGGCAATGTTTCATTGCTTAGCATCCTCAAATTATACATGTATAAGTGGTCCTGAACTGCGGATATCATGCGTGTCGCGCGATGCTTGAACCTGGATCTCGGTGCGAGCCTGCCGCCCCGAGTCCCGATGACTGGCACGGCTGCCGTCGGTCCGTGTGGGTCGGAGAGCGTGTTCCTTCACTGTGACCACAGTGACGATAGTGACGCATGGGGTGATGCGGGCGCGGGAGCCGGTGCACGTGTGTCGCGCTTGATTGCCAATGCAGGTGCGATCACCCGTGCGCCGGCCGGCGCACCTCGGTCACGCTGGCGGCCAGTGAATCGTACGGAAAGTGAATGGTAGGCAAACAGATCGGCGTTGCCCCATGCGGTGTCCCTGGTCGGCGCGGTACCCGGGTCGAGTACCGCGCGCCCGGCCTGCCCACCCGCTACCGTAGGTACGGGATAGACCAGACCGTCGGCGAAAGGGAGGCCGGGTGTCCACGCCGCGCAAAACGCCGGTGCGTCAGGCACCCGATGATGCCGCCTTGGCCTGGGAATTGGCCGCCAACGCGCGCCCGTACCTCAGCAGAGTCGACGCCGACCGCATCTACATCACACTGGGTATCGGCGAGACGTTCGCCGCGATCGAGGCCCTGATCACCGCCATCGCACGCAACGCCATTCCTCTCAACCACGACCTGGTGGCCACCACCGCCAGCTGGCTGGACTGCTACCACGGACAGGGTGCCGAACCACGTCTGCGTCAGCTTCTCACCGAGGTCATCGCGCCTGCGTCGCAACAACAGGCGCCCGCCGCCGGCGAGCGAACCGGCCCTGGGCCGCACGCAGCGCAAGACCGGTACCGCCGATCCGGTTAGTCGTTAGCGCCTCATCAACGCGGCGTCCTGGACGGCCGGACTAGCCTCAGGGACGGGACATGCCATCTGGCCGGTGTCGCGCCGGGCGAACCCCCCTCGTGCGGCGCGACACCACCCACATCGCTCGATACGTCTTTGGCCGGGTTCCGCGCCAGGTGATCGCGCTCGCCGAAAATCCTCAGGTGTGCTCGTTGAAATTCCTCACCTGTGAGCACCGGTCTGTGTAGTGGTTCGCGGGTGCCGGTGGTGGCTCGGCGGAGGGTGTCGGCGGCGGCGTGGTGGTCGCGTAACCGGTAGGACTCGCCGTCGAGGTTGATGACCACCGACCGGTGCAGGAGTCGGTCGAGCATGGCGGCGGCCACGGTGGTGTCTCCCAGGATGTCGCCCCAGGCGCCGACGCCGCGGTTGGTGGTGATCACGATGCTGGTCTTCAGATAGCGTTGGGACACAACCTGAAACAACGCCGAAGCAGCCTCAGCGGGCAGTGGCAGATAGCCCAGTTCATCAATCACCAGCAGCGTCGGTCCGGCGTAGAACCGCATGGTGGTGGCCCAGCGTCCTTCGATCGCGGCGCGGTGACATCGTGCGGCCAGATCGGCGGCGGTGGTGAAGTAGGTGCGATACCCGGCATGGGCTGCGGCCCTTGCCAATCCGACTGAGAGGTGCGTCTTTCCTGTCCCTGGCGGACCGATCAGCAGAACGTTGGTCGCTGATTCGAGGTAACGGCAGGCGCCCAGCTCGTCGATCAGGGCGCGGTCGATACCGGCGGCGGCATCGACATCGAAATCAGCCAGTGTGGCAGGGGTGGGCAGGCACGCGAACCGCAGGCGCCCCGCCAGACGGCGGGCGGTGGAGGCATCGACCTCGACGGCCAGCAGCCGTTCCAGGGCCACCGTGAGTGACAGGCCCTCGGCGGTGGCCTGATCCAATACCGACGGCAGCGCCTCGGCGGCGGCGGTGAGTTTGAGCTCGGCGAGATGGGAACGCAGCTGCTGATAGCGGCTCGCCGTCCCGGTCGGTGTCTGCTTGTCGGTGGTGCCGGTGGTGGTTTTCGGGGTGCGTGCGGTAGGGGTCATTGCAGGGTCCTTTTCTGGGCGGCCCGCTCGTAGACGGACAAGTCGATGACAGTGAAATCATTTGGTGGCGCGTCGGATTCGGCAACACCGGAATCTGCTTGGCGGAGTTGAAGGAGTTGCGCGGCAGCTGTTTTGGCGTCCGGTCCGGGTGGGATGCGTTCCTTGCGGCGATGTGGTCGCCCAGTCGCTGCGGTGGCCATCGCGGCGGTATCGAGAGCGATGATGTGGCCGCTGTCGCGGACCATCACCCCCAACCCGTCAGTGGCGATGCGGTGCCGCGCCACCACGATTCCGCCCGTGGTCGCGACGTCGAGGTGCTCACCACCAATCGGATGACTGACCCGCACCTGGGCGGAGGCCAGCTCTGGTGGCACCGAGTACCGGTTGCCGCGGAAGGACACCAACGCCTGCCGCGAGGCAATCCGGGTCTCGGACACGATCACCGGATACGGCACCGCCGGCACCGGGCTCAGCGGCTCGGTCTTGGCTACCACGGCCACCGAGGACCGCCCGTCAGCGGTGGCCCGGATCCGGGTGTCACCACGCAACCGGGCGAAGCGGTCCACACTGACCTGGGCCGCCTCGACGGTCATGTCGTCGGCGAGAGTGCGCCACCAGCGTTGCGCAGCAGTGTGATTGACCTTCTCCACGACACCTTTGCGATTCCCGCGCCGCGGCGGACAGATCGCCACCGAGACCCCGTAGTGCTTGGCGACCCCGGCGAAGCTGGCGGTGACCCGCCCCGAGCCCGGATCGCAGACCGTGGCCATCCGGTCGAACCGCCAGACCCGGGTCAGCCCGCCCAGGCCACGCACGATGCGGTCGATGGCGGCGACCAGGTGCGGTTGATCCATCGACGGTGACAGCACCGCCCGCCACTTCCCGGAATGCGCGAGCGACCCGACCAACAGGAAGGCTTTCTTGCCCCAACCCCATGATGCCGGTGGATCGGGCAATTCCAGCCAGTCCCACTGAGTTTCCTCACCAGGCGCATGCGGGATGATCGCGTTGGGCCGGTCAGTGGCGGTGCGGCAGGCCTGGCAGTCCGGGCGCAAACCACGGGTGCGGATGTTGCGAGTCAGGCTCTGATACGACAGCCCGAAGCCCAGGACCTCGAGTTCGTCGTAGAGGGTGCGGGCCCACAGATGCGGGTCCTCGACCAATCGCGCCGACACGTAGTCGACGAACGGGTCAAACGGATCCGGGCCCGGCCGCGCCCGCACCCCGGGCTCAGCGTCACCGGCCAAATACTTGCGAACCGTTTTGCGGTCGAAACCGGTGTGGCGGGCGATCGCAGAGATCGACCAACCACGTTTTCGTAGGGCGTGTACTTCCATGTCGTCCTCCCATGTGAGCATGAGAAAGCGGGCCTCCTTCGACCGAGCTACTGGCGTCAGACACCAGCAGCATCGAGGGAGGCCCGCCCTTCTCGGCGGAGCCACACGGGTGGGGAATTTCGATGAGCGTCAGTGGGGAATTTCAGCGAGCGCGGTCACCAGGAAAGGTCGCCTCACTCAAACCTGTATCGCCCTTTGCCTACGGCTTGCACGACCCCGGGGGATTCGACCTGAGCCGGGCCGATGCTGTCGTGGGGACTACGGCCTCGCGGTCCGGTTTCCCATGCTGGTCCGTGGGAGTGGGATTTGCCGTGGCCATCTTCGAGGTCAGTTGCAGCCCCCGGCGGAGACCCATCGTCCGTTGTAGCCGATGCAGCCGCTGACATTCGAGCCAGGCGGTGGCGGCGGCGGTGGTGGCGGGTCTTCGGGCAGCGGGGCGTAGTAGGCCGGTGGCGGGACGTAGGGTGCGACCGCGTCGGCGATGTTGACACATCCCCCCACTGAGATCCGGCGCCCGGCGCTGGCGCAGACGTCGGCAAGGGCAGTACCGGCCGGCGCGGCCAACACGATGACGCCGGGCAACGTCAAGAACGCGAGCGCCACCGTCATGGCGCGGGCCCGGATCGACCGACGGGATCTGTTCACGATTGTTGCCCTTCGAACGCGTTCGGGGTGCCGTATCCGCAGCGGTTGCGGAAATCGACGAGCGGCTGGCGGATACCCTGCAGCTCTGCGTGCTCCTGCGGATGGGCGTCGAAGTAGGCCCTGGTGGATTCGGGCACCTCCTCGTGGGGCTGGCCGTGCAGGTCGGTGAAGAATTCGTTCAGCTCGGGGTGGGTGAACAGGTAGGCCGAGGTGGCCGCCGCGACCCCGGACGCGATGCCGGCCATATCGGCGGCAGAACAATGGGGTGGGCGGGCCGGATCCGACGCCGGGTCCGCAGCTGCCACCGCACCACCGAGAAGCGCACCGGCGGTAAGCGCGAGCGCTCCGGCGCCCCTGAGTCGGTTCAGTGTCAGCCTCATCGGTGATTTCCTTTCGTCGGTTCGGGTCGGGGTCATTGGCGGGCCAGCGCGATCCGGATCGCATCTGCTGGTGAGACGAGATGATTGTCGGCCTCTGCGGCGTCGGCGATGGCCAGCTGCACGCCTTTGACACGACCATTGAAGGCGTTGCGGCCCGGTGGGTAGTCGGGTGAGACGGGGGAGCCGGTGTCCACCCCGACGTCGCAGCCGTCGTCGGCGGAGAACACGTTGGCCAGGGTGGCCTCGACGCGCCCTTCGCCGGCTTTCTCGCCGTCGATGTAGAGCGTGACGTCGCCTCCCTTGCCCAGACCGCCACCGGCGTAAGCGAACTCCATGCGCACCTGATGCTCACCCGCGGGCAGCGCCTCGGTGGATTCGGCGTAGAAGTGGGTGATCCCGCCGAGGTTGTAGCAGTACTTGAGCTTGCCGCCCGCGGCGTACAGGCTCCAGCCGCCGATGCTGGCGCCCTGAGCCACGATCACCCCTTCGGCGCCGACGTCGGGCACCACAATCTCGGCGGTCACCGAGTGCGATTTGTTCTTGACGTTGAGGACGCAGTTCTCCGACAACCGGCCCATGCCCGCAAATAGCACTTGGGTGTTGCCCGTGATGAGTTGGGGGCGCCCGGCCAGGTCGGAATTCAGCCGCCGCGCGGTGTCGTCGTCGAGGGGCAGCACGTTGTAGCGGGTGGCTTCGATCAACCACAACCGCTGCAGTTCGTGAAGCTTCTCGGGCAACTCCTCGGCCAGATTCTTGGCCTGACTCCAATCCTGGCTGGTGTCATATAGTTCCCACACGTCATCGTCGAAGGCGACCGTCTGTTCGCCCATCAGCAGCCAGGGCGTCTTGTGCTTGGTGACCGCGGTCCAGCCCTTGTGGTAGATGCCGCGGTTTCCGAACATCTCGAAGTACTGAGTTTCGTGCCGGTCGGGTGCTTGCCCGTCGTTGAACGAGTACAGCATGCTGGTGCCCTCGATGGGGTGTTGCTGGATGCCGTTGACGAACACCGGCTCCGGTATGCCAGCGGCCTCCAGGATCGTCGGCGCGACATCGATGACGTGATGGAACTGGCTACGGACTTCGGCCTTCGCGGTGATGCCCTTGGGCCAGTGCACGATGGTGCCGTTGCGGGTCCCGCCCCAGTGTGAGGCCACCTGCTTGGTCCATTGATAGGGGGTGTCCATCGCGTGTGCCCAGCCGACTGCGTAGTGGTTGTAGGAGTCCGGGCCCCCGAGATCGTTGATCTTGCTGGTGAGGAACTCCGGGGTCTCGATCGCGGCCATGCCGTTGAAATTCAGCATCTCGTTGTAGGTGCCGTTGAGCGTGCCCTCCGCGGAGGCGCCGTTGTCGCCGACGATGTAGAACACCAGGGTGTCGTCCAGCACGCCGAGGCGCTCGAGGCTGTCGACCAACCGGCCCACGTGGTGGTCGGTGTACTCCAAAAATCCTGCGTAGACCTCCATCTGGCGGCGCAGGACCGGTTTGAGGTCCTCGGGCATGTCCTCCCACGCGGGGATCTCGGGATGCCGTGCGGTGAGCTCGCAGTCCGGCGGAATCACGCCGAGTTCCTTTTGCCGGTCGAAAGTCTGCTCACGCAGCTTGTCCCAGCCGTCATCGAAGCGGCCCTTGTACTTGTCGGCCCACTCTTGGGGCACGTGGTGCGGGGCATGGGTGGCCCCGGGTGCGAAATAGGTGAAGAAGGGTGTGTCGGGGGCCAGCGCCTTCTGCTGGCCGATCCAGGCGATCGCCTTGTCGGTCATGTCTTCCATGAAGTGGTAGCCCTCTTCGGGGGTGCGGTCGACCTCCACCGGTGTGGTGCCTTCATACAGGCTGGGGTACCACTGGTTCGCCTCGCCGCCGATGAACCCGTAGAAGTACTCGAAACCTCCGCCTGCCGACGGCCACGCGTCGAACGGCCCGACCGGGCTGGTCTGCCACACCGGCACCTCGTGGCACTTGCCGAACTGGGCGGTGTTGTATCCGTTGAGCTTCAGCGTCCGCGCGATCGGCGACATAGTATTCGGCAGTACCGAACTGTACCCCGGTGCGCCGGTGGCGATCTCAGTAATCCCGCCCATACCGGCGGAATGGTGATTGCGTCCGGTCAGCAGCGCCTGGCGGGTCGGCGAGCATAGTGCGGTGGTGTGGAAGCGATTGTATTTCAGCCCGCCGGCGGCCAGCCGTTCGGCGACCGGTGTCTGACATGGCCCGCCGAACGCGCTCGACGCGCCGAAACCCACATCGTCGAGCAGGATCAACAGCACATTCGGTGCGCCCGCCGGTGGCCGCAGCGGCTCGATCGGCGGAAACGCGCAGTCCGGGTCCTTCGCGTCGTAGGTGATCAACCCGGTACGGGTCTTACTCGGAATCGGTAGATGCGTTCTGTTCACCACGTCTTGTTCGCTCATACTCCGCGACTCCTTCGTTGTTTTGTTTCGGGTGGTGGCTGTCACCAGTACCGTCGCGCGCACCTGTCCACGGTGTCTGCTTGGCGGGGTAATCCATTCTGCCGTCCATAAGGTCAGGCCGTTTGCTGAGTTCGCTACGGTGCCAGGTGCCGTGACGTACTGCCGGTGCGGCGCGACAGTTGAGTCAGGACGCGGCCGACACCTCGTACGGCATAGATCCCGGTGATCACCGACAGCACGATCAACATGACAATCACCGGTAGCCAGTTGCTGCGGTGATGGTTGACGTGCCACCACACGATGGTGAACAGCACCGCGCAGACGAACACGACAATGTCGCGCCAGTTGCCCTGATAGGACGCCGCGGCGTTGCGCAGTTGACGGCTGCGTTCACCGGCCTCGACCAGCGTGTCGATGCGCTGGCCGATCATCTGCGACATCGCCGCGCGCCGGTCGGCCTGCTCAGCGGGAATTCGGTCCAGCAGATCGAAATCGGCGAGGATTCCCGCACGGATGTCGGGGCCTTTCACGTTTCCGGCCACCGCACCCAGCAACACACCGCCGGCGATCGGCGCGGCACCCATTGCCAGCTCAGCAATCCCGGGCATGGTCGTGTGACCTCCAATCAATCACCGCGAAAAGCAAAAGCATGAGGAGTCGACATCGATGTCGGTCCCTGTGTTGGTTCGCCTTACATTGACGCCACATACTGCCTGGTCGTCGTCAGGTCTTCTGGGGTTTGGGTGCATGCCAGGTGCCGTCGAGCGCGGCCTGCTCGGGCCAGTAGAGGCGTTCGACGAGGCGAAACGAGCCCTCCGGCGCGGGTAGCCAATTGGACTCCCTGTCCGCACCGGGCGACTCGTGCTGCACGTAGATGGTGTAACCCCCGTCCGGGTCCTGCTTGAGACTGGCCAGCATCGGCGAGTTGATCAGGTAGCGATTGATCGGGTTGGCCACCAGCAAGCTCTCGGGCATCCGATACATCGTCAGCGACCAGAACGCGCGCACCGGTGGCAACTGGCCCGGTGCGAACCGGTAGATGTAGGTGTTGGCGCCATCGAGTGGCTGCCCGTCGGCGTCGTTGGGGAACATCGGGTAGATCGATTCGGCCGCGGTGTTGCCGTAGATTCCGTTGACCGCGCCGGCCATCCGGTACAGATAGTTGTCGCCGAGCATCTGACGCGTGCCGAACAGGTCATTGGAGCTGACCTTGCCGGCGTCGATCTTGGCCTGCAACCCGTCGAATTCCTTCCACGCGTCGGTGATCGCGCCCTCGAACGCGTCGCGTTTCTCCGGGCTAAGGCTATCGATGGTCAGATCACTGTCTGCGCCGATCCCGATGGACGCGAACTTGGTGCGCAGTTCCTTCTCGGAATCCAGCACCGGCACATAACGCAGGATGAAATCCAGCGTCTCGAAGAACTTCGAGGACGTGCGTTGCTGCTCGGCGCTCAGCGGGACCGGGAACTCAACCGTCGGTGCCGCCTGCGGAGCCTGTTGGCCCAGAAATGCCGACAACGGTTCCATCGTGTAGCCGGCCTGGACCATCTTCACATTGTCGATGTCATCGGGCCCGAACAACTGGGTGCGATACAACGCGAACGCGAATTCGGAATCCGACCGGATCACCTCATCGATGCCCGCGGGCTTTTCACCGCTCCAGCCGGGACCGGCCAGCAAGAAAGTGCCGCCCCCGTTGCCTGTGGTGCGGCTGCCCACATAGGCGAAGTTGTAGGTGTAGGCGTCGATGAACTGGATCGAGTAATAGCGGTCCTTCTCGATTGGCGGCAGAGTCAGCACCAGCGGCTCAGCCCGCAGGTCCGCACCGAGCGTGGAATACGGGGTGTCGGAGTTGGGGGTCTGAATGGTGGTATCGGCCGGGGTGTACACCCGGGCATCGGAATGCAGACGATTCCACGGCCCCACAAACTGTGGGCTGTGCTCGTCGACGAAATACGCGTACTGCACCCGGTAGTTGTCGACCATCGGATACCCATAAATGTAGGCCTGCTTAGCGATCTCACGAATCTGCTGCACACTCACCTCACCCGTATCCTCGGCCGACTCAGACGATCCCTCGCCACCAGTGCACGCCGCTATCGCTGCCGACAACGCCACCACCGCAACGATATTCGACCAACGCCGCCGCGAACCGTGAATCCTCAACCACATCCCCTTGCCTCCGAACGTCACACACCGCTGGCGCGTCGATCACCACGGACCGGCCGCCCATGGCACCATTGGTGCCGAACCGGGCCGCGACCATCTTTGCTGCCCACCACCCTCCTTGTCTTGACATTTATGGACAACTTATTGACTGTAGTGGACATGCATTTGATCCGGGGGTCGTCGCTGACCGGCTTCACCTCGCTGGTCACCGCCTATGGTGGCGACCCTGATGCCGTGCTGGCACTGGCCAACCTCGACCCCGACGACCTCGGACATCGCGATCGATTCATCCCGCTGCGCAACGCCATCGCCGCGGTCGAAGACGCCGCCACCATCCTCAACATGGCCGACTTCGGCCGCCAACTCGCAATACGACAGAACATCGACATCCTCGGCCCGGTTGGCGTCGCCGCCCGCACCGCTGCCACCGTCGCTGACGCCTTCACGATCCTCGACACCTACATGAGCGCCTACAGTCCCGGGATCCACACCCGTATCAGCGCCCATCCCGATCCCGAACTGAGCCGGTTCGAATTCGACTTCACACTCAACCCGACACCCCCACACGCCCAGGCAGTCGAACTGGCCCTCGGTGTCACCCTGCGAGTCCTGCACCTATTCCTGGGCACCACCTACCGGCCCGTGGCAGTGCACCTACCCCATCCACCGCTGGGCACCAGATCCGATTACCGCCGCTACTTCGGCTGCCCACCCCAGTTCAACGAACCGACCACAGGATTCACGATGCGCGCGGCCGACCTGCAACAACCACTAAGCCACGACCCGCTCGCCCACCAACTCGCCCTGAACTACCTATCCACCACCCTTGACAACCCCGCCCGCGGCCTTTCGGGCACCGTGTGCAGCGTCATCCGCCAACTGCTCCCTACCGGGAACCTCACCGCCGAGGTGGCCGCCCGCCAATTCGGACTGCACCCCAAAACGCTGCAACGCCGACTGGCCGCCGAAGGCACCACCTTCGCTCGACTCGTCGACCAATCCCGCCGCGACACCGCCCACCGGCTCCTGCTCGATACCGAGCTGAGCCTGCACCAAATATGCAACCAACTCGGCTACTCCGAACAAAGCGTGCTCACCCGATCCTGCAAACGCTGGTTCAACACCACACCCACCGCCCACCGCATCACCCGTGGTGGTGGCGATTCAATCACGCGAATTGAACCTAAGTAGCCCACGGACAAAGAGATTCACTCAACCTGATGGGTTGCGTTGCCCCCGTTGCGTTTCGCGTGGAACATCGCGTGGTCAGCGCGCGCAATAAGCGTGTCGAGCACCAGCTGCGGGCGCTCGTTGGCAACGATGAACTGGGTGTGCTCGGCGCTAGTGACCCCCACGCTGGCAGTGACGTCCGGCGAGCCTCCCGCCGCGATCGCACGCCTGATCGCCTCAGCGTTCTGTGCGCCACAGCCAGGAACGGCGATATCGACGACGGCGAACTCCTCGCCGCCCACGCGAGCGATCAAGGCCCGCCCTCCGGCGGCCGCCGTGATCAACCGGGCGCATCGCACCAACACACGGTCACCGACAGTGTGGCCGTAGGTGTCGTTGACCTCCTTGAACCGGTCAAGGTCGACAACAATCACCACCACCGCGTCCCCGCTCGCCGCTGCACCGGAGGCAAGCAGATCACCGAAGTGCAAGTGAAGGCCGCGACGATTCAACAAACCAGTCAACGGATCGATTGCGGACTCGTTGGCGTCATTGCGTAGCGTGCGGATACCGAACTGTATCCCCAGCGGTGTCGCAATCACCGGGACCACGGCCCCGAGGATCCTGCCGGCGACAGCTCCGCCGAGGGCGTGGTCCGCGCTTGCCAGCGCGATAAACGCCACCGTTGTCGCGAGGATGAAGATGGTGTGCAGCGTCAGCGCTTTAGGCCCGTCGAAGAACATCAGATAGACCGATATCAACGCAAAGCAGTTCAGGGCGAAAAGGCCCATGAGCCAACTCGATCCGGTCAGAGCCACAGCAGCGATACCGACATCTGAGGTGACGATGAACGCTCGTGACTGCCGACGCGTCGGCCACGGGCGAACACACCACATCACCGCCCAGAAGGAGTTCACGACTGCGAAAACGATGACGACAACTTTCGGTGTCGTCAACGCGGGCTCGGCCGCAGGCAACAACGCGGCCACGGTGATGATCGAAATCAGGCCGATGCCGGCGCCGATCATCACCCGAATAGCGCCGGCCATAGACCGCTTGGCGAAATACTGCACGTACGCGGAGTAGTCGACCGGTTCTCGCCACCATTCACCAACAAGCCGACCAAACACCCGAAAGCTCCGAAGATCCCCACGCACCCCAATCCCCCGTTCAGCCTTGCCGCAGCGGCACCAGTATCTCCCGGGGCTGAGCGCGGGCTACATCGAGACGCTTCCCAGCTATCGGCAACTCCTGCGCCTCGCTGAGGCTATACGACTGCCATCTGCGTTTCCAGCACAGGAGTCGCCGCCCACGGCAAATTATTATCTCGCCGTCAACGTGGCGTGATTGGCCGACCCATGGGCAATTCCGGCGGTGATACCGCCATGCGAGGTCGGCATGAGACCCAACGACTGGACTGATGAGTGCGGGGTCAAGGGCATGACAAACCCACCCACGTCCTACACATGTGCAGCCCGATCCGACTCGTCCTTCCACTGCGTACACATGTAGCGCTCGTCCTGAACAGTTGGGCAGCTCAGTTCTTGGTCTTAGTTACAGATAACACCGCCGGCCCACGCGTACACGTCCTGGAAGATGCGGTAATGCACGCGGCGGTAGTAATCGAGGTCGACGGTCTCGGGAAGCGCGGAGGGGTCATCGAGGATGATGCCGCGCATGCGGGGCGCGACGGCATGCGCTTCTGCAACCGCTAGGTCGGGGTAGTTCTTGATGCCGAATTTGTTCTTGAGTACACCTGGCGCATCAGGCCAGAAGTAGCTATCCCACGTGTCGTAGGACGTCACCTGTCACTGAATCCCGGCTGTGTGAAGCGGGCGACCACCTCAGCGGCAGCTTGATCTTCGTTGAGTTCACCACGGTCCATACGGGCCAGGAGGTCGCGAACAGAGTCGCTGTCGGGGAACCCGGCGAGGCCGGCGGCGGCGATGGCCAGAGATGATGCCTCCTCTGGGGTGTAGGTCACCGGTCGGCGCTGGAGCTGGCTCATGAGAGGCATTGTAGTTTCTTTCGTTTCGATGGGTTGCGTCAACAGAAAACGTGGGAGTGCAGGTTCTACGAGGCAGTCCAGCCTGGGATGGGCGGGTATCGAGGCGATCCTGAGCCCGGCCTACCTTCCCGAAGTGAGCCAAGCAGCTGCATGGGTCGCCGCCCCCATGCCCGCTGGCGTGAGCGTGTAAGCGATAGGTACGTCGCAGTGGTCCTCGTTGAGGCAGTAGGCGATCGGGGAGTCGTCAGAAGCGCTGGAGTTCATGCGGGGCATCACCTCTCGTGTCGGAGATTGGGCTCACGGCCGTAAGTAACGGTGGTCTATAGCCTATCAGCAATGGTAGGCTATAGACCACCCTAGCGGAGAGCTGATCTACGAATGATTGTCTGTGCCACACCAGAATTGGAACTAACCGGCCTGCACGCTTCGCGCCCACCGTCGGTGGTCGTGTCCTACGGCCTCGGCCTGGATTCAACGTGCCTGCTGTTGCGGTGGCTGCGGGAACCCTCGACCCGTGACTTCGCCGTGGAGGACATGGTGGTGGTCACGGCGATGGTGGGAGACGAGTTCAGCTCTACTGCGGTCGCGGTGGAGTCCCTGATGCTGCCGCTGTTTCGAGAGTTTGGCGTCCGCTACGTCCAGTGCGCCCGGGACCAGCGGGTGACAACGGCGGGCGGTGAAGGTGTTGTCGTGCTGGATGACTCGACGGATCCGCAGAAACTGTATGCAGAGGGCGCATACCGGCTGTCCGATGAGATGCTTTCTGCTGGCACGCTGCCACAGCTCGGGGGAGCTCGGAAGTGCAGTATGCATGCCAAAGGGTGGGCCTTGGACCCGGTGATTGCGAAACTCACAGCGGGGCAACCGTATCGGCATGTCATTGGGTTCGAGTCCGGTGAGCAGGGTCGAGCCGAGAAGGACCGTAGGTACAACACCACACAGCGCACCGGTTGGTATCCGTTGATAGAGGCAGGATTTGACCGACAAGCCTGCCATGACTACGTATCCGCCAATCTCGGTGTGGCGTGGGAGAAGTCGTGCTGTTCGTACTGTGTTTTTGCCCTGACGAGTGCCCGTGGGCGGGCCGCAATGGTTGGGCGGTACCGTCAGGAGCCGGCGGCCGGGGCGCGGGCGATGCTCATCGAAGCGACAGCGCGGCGGCTCAACGAACGTCAGACGTTGATAGCGGGTAGCAGTGTGGCGCAGATGGTCCAGGAGGCGGGCTTGACCGCTGTTGAAGACGAATTTCGGCGGGTCTTCACCGAGTCGGGTTTCGCGGTGTACGACGTCCGTCGTGTCACACCGGCGGGCGTGGGCGGTCGGCGGGGCGTGACGGCGCGGTCTGTGCGCAGGTTATCTGGGGTCAGATTCAGTTGTGTGCTGTTGATCCCGCAAAGGCAAGCCGATCCGATTTGGCCTGATCGGAAACAGGTTTGGCAGAGGGTGTTCCCGATTAGTGGTTGATTGAGGTGTGGTTGACGCGACCACCCGTCGCCCATTCCAGTTTCCCGAGACCGCGTGATCCGCTGCCATCTACTGTGAGCCGGGTGACCAGCGCACAGCACACCGTCTTCGATCGATCCGACACTGAGCGCAAGCTCAGAGACTTCTCCCGTCACTGGCGCGGGCAGATCGATGAGTGGAGGAAGACTAGTGCGGGCCACACGGAGAAGTCGTTCGCCGCACAGTTCTGGTCCGACTTCCTGAAGTGCTTCGGCGTCATCCCCGAGCGAATCAGCCTGTTCGAGCGTGACGCCCGCCGCGCCACCACCGGGAACCTCGGCTTCATCGATCTGTTCTGGTCCAGCGTCGTGATTGGGGAGGCGAAGAGTCTCGGCGGGGATCTGGACGCCGCGTTCGAGCAGGTCCATGACTATCTCGCGGGCGGCTCCATCGGGCAGCACGAATGGCCGCGGTTCGTTCTGGTCTCCGACTTCGAGAACTTCCGGCTCACGCGGCTTGGCGACGAGACCCAGACCTGGCGTTTCACGATCGACGACGTCGTCGACCATCTTGACCTGTTGAAGTTCCTGGCCGGACAGGAGGAGGTCACCAAGCGGGAGGAGGTGGTCGCATCCATTCAGGCGTCGAAGCTCATGGCCGGCATGTACACCGCGATGCTCGGGGCCGACGCCGACTCCGGCGTGGGCGAAGAGGCCGCCCGCAACCCGGAGGACGAGGACGCGGCGGTCCAGCGCACCTCCATGTGGATGACCCGGCTGCTGTTCCTCCTGTTCGGTGACGATGCCGGACTGTGGGAGGCAGACCTGTTCTACCGGTGGGTCTTGGAGGAGACACGACCGGACAACCTCGGGTCGCAGATGGCGGCGCTGTTCCACGTACTCAACACCGCCGACGATCGCCGCCGGGGCGCGCTGGACGGACTGATTGCGCGGTTCCCTCACGTCAACGGCTCACTGTTCGCAGACACGCTCGCACCGGAGTTCTTCGACGCGGCGTTCCGCGACGCCCTGATAGCCGCCTGCCGATTCCGATGGAACCGCATTTCACCGGCCGTCTTCGGAGCGATGTTTCAGCTCGTCAAGTCCAAGGAGGCCCGCCGGGCCGGCGGGGAGCATTACACCACCGAGGAGAACATCCTCAAGGTGGTCGAGCCCCTGTTCCTCGACCAGCTTCGAGACGAAGCCCAGCGCCTAATCAGGAACAAGTCCACCTCCGAGTCTGACCTGCGCAAGTTTCAGGCGCGCCTGGCGCAGATGGCTTTTCTTGATCCAGCATGTGGATGCGGCAACTTTTTGGTGGTCGCCTACCGCGAGCTGCGAGCCATCGAGACGGCGGTCATTGTCGCGCTGCGTAAGAAGCAGAAGCAGTCCACTGCATCGTTCGACATCTCGCTGGACCAGAAGCTGACGATCGACCAGTTCCACGGGTTCGAAATCAACTGGTGGCCCGCAAAGATCGCCGAGACGGCGATGTTCCTTGTCGATCACCAAGCCAACCGCGCGCTGGCCGATGCGGTCGGAGATGCACCGAAGCGGCTACCGATCAAGATCACCGCGCACATCCACCATGGGAACGCGCTACGGATGGACTGGAGCGAGGAGATCCCCGCCGCGGAGCTCGTCTACGTGTTCGGCAACCCCCCATTCGCCGGACAGAAGGAGAAGAGTCCCGATCAGGTAGAGGATATGAGGCTTACCTGGGGCGACCGCTACGACGGGTACCTCGATTACGTCACCGGGTGGCACGCGAAGTCCATCGACTTCCTGCAGGACAAGCGCGGCGAGTTCGCGTACGTCGCGACCAACAGCATCGCGCAGGGGCAGCCGGTCGCCGCGTTCTACGGACTTGTTGTTGACACCGGCTGGCGGATCAAGTTCGCGCACCGCACGTTCGAGTGGACGTCCGAGGCTTCGGGTCGGGCGGCTGTGCACTGCGTCGTGATCGGGTTCACTCGGGACCGCGGGGTCCGGCAGAGGATGTGGGACTACACGAAGGTGAATGATCCGGCGCACGAGGTGCCCATCGAGGTCGGGATCAATCCATACCTTGTTGACGGCCCCAACGTGCTGGTGACGAAACGGATGCAGGTGTTGTCGCCTGCCCTGCCCCCGGTTCTCTCGGGGTCGAAGGCGGTGGACTGGGGGCGGTACACGATCGAGGAGCGCGACGAGTACGAATCACTGTCCGCTGATCCGGTCGTGGCGAAGTACCTGCGGCTGTACATCGGCGGTGAGGAGCTGATCAACGACATCGGCCGGTGGTGCCTCTGGATGGTCGACCTGGAACCCCAGGATCTGACAAAGAGTCCCGAGCTGAAGCGACGTGTAGAGGAGGTGCGCGCGCTGCGGGCCGCATCCCGACGCCCGGCCACACTGCGCGCCGCGGCGTGGCCACACCTGTTCGGTGAGAACCGCCAGCCCAAGGGTGGATACCTCGGGATACCCCAGTCGTTCACGAGGGACAGGCGATACGCGACGGTCTCTCGGCTGGATGAAGACACTATTGCGTCGATCAAGTTGTTCACCGCGGCGGACCCGGACGGCTACCTCTTTGCGATGTTCTCCTCGTCGATGTTCTTGACGTGGCAGTTCGCGGTCGGGGGACGAATCAAGTCCGACCCCTCCTTCGCCAACACCATCGTGTGGAACAACTTTCCACTGCCTGAGATGTCCGATGCGACCCGGAAGCGGATCATCACAGCGGGCCAGAAGATCCTCGCTGCGCGCGACCTGCACCCGAATCGTTCGCTCGCAGACCAATACAAGCCGCTCTCGATGGATCCGGCGCTGACGAAAGCGCATGACGCCCTGGACCGCGAGGTGGACATCGCATTCGGCGCCCCGCGAAAGCTCACAACCGCCGCGCAGCGCCTCGATGTCCTGTTCGCTCGCTACTTGGAGATGACCCGATCTGCCGGATGAGACACGGCCTCAGGAGACGCGGCGATTCGGATGTTCAAGTTTCTGACGCCGGTTGCTCAAGGACGCCAAATTGTTTTCGGAGATGGTCCAGGTCGGCTTGGATGCGGTCGAGGATCTCGGTTGCAGCGGCTGGGCAGTACCTGATCTCCTTGTCGTCTTCGACGATGACGAGGTGAGTGTCGCCGGCGAGGATGTAGTGGGCGTTCTTGCCGCTCTTGTGTGCGGCACACTTGCGTTGGTGGTTGGTTCGGGGGGTTTCGACACGGACGTGTCGCAGTACCGCTTTGGTCGGCAAGTTAACTCCTGTCTGGGAAGGCGCTGTGCTCAGTTGTGTTGGGCGAGATCGGTTCTCAGTGAGTCCCGGACGGAATCGGCGATTTCGTCGAGGCGGTCAAAGATCGCCGTCAGTTGCTCGCGTGACCATTCACCGCGAGTGCCGTTGGGCATGCCGACTTGCTCGTTGATCGCAGAAGCAAGCCGACGGATTGCGATGACGGAGTTGTACTGTCGTCTGCCTGGCGTTGCTGCCATCAGTTGGTAACCGCGGGGCGGCAGGTCGAGGTCGGCCAGGATGCGATTGGCTACTGACTTGGTCCGCTCGTTGACACGGGTCTTGGCTGATTGGCGAGCGCGTTGCGGAGAGACCGGGATTGCTTGTGGGACTGGAGCTTCTGCGGCGGCCTGCTGTGTAAGTAGGCGTTCGCGAAGCTGGTCTCGGCTGACGAGGTCCCCCAACTTCAGTCCAGACGCGATGTCTTTGTCGAGCATCTCGTCCAGTACGCGATCATCGGTGGGGTCAAGGTAGGTCTGTTCGACGAAGTGGGTGAGGATCTCGCTGTCGACGAGCATTCCGCCGTCGAATCGGCGGGCACGTGGCCCACCTCCATCTCCGTCTGTTTGTCCGTCTACCCATGCGCGAACGAGTGCTTGGTCATCGAGATCTAGTTCTCGGAATTCAGACCAGCGAGCGTCATTGTTCAGCCCGACATGCGAGACGATGTGGCCCTGGTTATCAGGGTGTTCAGGGGCGCCCTCCTGGACCACGCGCATGACTCGCCCGACGAACTGGATGTAGGGGGCGAGACTGCGAAAGGGTCTGAAGATTGCCGCGACGCTGAGGCGCGGATGGTCGAAGCCCTCACCGAGCATCTGGACCTGCACGATGCAGTCGAGGTGGCCTTGCCGCAGCCGCTCGATGACGGCGTCCTGGTCGTCGGGGTCCATGTCCGAGTGGATCGCGGCGGCTCGGTAGTTGCACTCGTTGTAAAGGCTGGCGACCTGCCGGGCGTGATCGACGGAGCATGCGGCGGCGATGATTTGGTGCTGGATCCCCGATTGCGCCCTCATGCGGTCACATTGCTGGATGCTGGCCTCGACGATGTGTCGGTTGCATTCAGGGCTCAGAGCGACGCCGCGGCGAAACCACGCCTCTTCGCGCAACTCAAGGACCTCTTCAAGGGTGTGGCGACGGTTGTCGTCGGCGTAGGTGAAGTAGATCTCGGCAGGTGCGACGTTGCGGGAGTGGATCTGCTTGATGTAGCCGTTGACCATCGCCCGAGTGAACGGATAGCGGTAAACGACCTCGCCGTGAAGTTGCTGTTGATCGGAGCGAAACGGTGTCGCGGTCAGGCTGACGACCTTCGCGTTGGGAAACCGCCGGAACACCTTCTGCCAGCTCTCTGCGGCGGCGTGGTGGCCTTCGTCGACGAGGATCATGTCGAAGAAATCTTCAGGGAACTGGGGAAGCCAGCGGTCGGCCTGGCTGGCCAGCTGCTGGATGTTGCAGACAACGAAGTCGCTTTCGATCGCGTCGTGGAGGTTGGCGTTCGGCCCATCTAGCACGGCCATCCAGGGTCCGGCGGTGAAGTCGGACAGCACCCGGCACTTGGCCCAGAAGCACTGCGGGCTGGTGATGTCGACAGCGTCGGCGACGCCTTTTCGGATGGTGAGGTTCGGCGTGATGACCAGGACCCGCCCCCGGGCGATACCAAAGGGCAGCGTGGCCATGATGCCCGTCTTGCCGCAGCCGACAGGGATTTGAACGATCGCTGGACTGCTGTCGCCGGCGAAATGCTCCCGCACCTGTCGGTGAGCGTCCCGCTGCGGTTCCCGAAGCGCGACGTTGACTTCGATGTCAGCGTTCGCGGTGGCGAACACACTGCTGTCGCCGCCGCGAGCGGCGGCTTCCTCAGCGCGTCGGTACTGCAGCCGAAAGGGTTCCAGGTCGGCTTGGCGGTAGTAGCGGTAATTGCTGCCGGGCCGCCGTACCGCACTGAGTGTGCCGTCGCGATCCCAACGCCGAAGGGTCTGCGCAGAAACGCCCAGGTAGGCGGCCGCGTCAGCGACCTTTAGAAAATCTTCATCAGGCATACATAACACTATACAACATTGATCAACACATCCAACCTGATTCGATGATGGGCGCAACGTTCGGACGTCCGGGCCTTCGTTGTCGTCGTCAGGTGGTGTAGGAGTCGAGTTGTCCGTAGAGCAGAGCGATCGTCGATTCCTGTTCGGCGAGCTTGGTTCTCAGCGTGCGGATTTCGGTATCTTTGGCCGCCAGTTGGGCGCGCAGTGCGGCCAAGATGCTGGTCTCGCGTGTCGTGGAGGCGTTGTCGGGGGTTGAGGGGTGGTGGCGGTAGGCGTCGATGACGGCAACGAGGTCGTCGTGTTTGTAGACGGTCTTGCGTTGCACGCCGGCGCGGGCGGCGACGGTCGAGATATTGATGGGGGCGTTGATTTTGCGTAGGTGTTTGATGGCCTGTTCGATGTCGCGGCGCTTGTCCTCGGAAACGGTCTCGCGGTATTTGGCCAGGGCCTGGCGGGCATTGTCCGACGGTGGCGGGGGGCGTTGTCTCATCCGGGGGTGCCGGGGTCGGCTTTGCGCAGGACCGATTCGTGGCTGCCGCGCGTCTTGATCTGCAACAGGGGTAGTCGGTTGGTGGTTCCGGCCCCGGCGACACTGGTGCCGTGTTCGGCGGCGCCGGTCTCGGCGCGGAGGCGTTCGATGATGGCGTCCAGGGAAGCGATCTCTCGGCGTCGTTCGTGGATCCACACGTTGTCGTCGGTCAGTTCGCGGCCGCTCCGTCGTCGATACTGTTCGCGGCGCACATCGATCAGGGTCAGGGTTTTGGCGCGTTGATCGACGAGTTCGTTGAGATGGGTGGTGTCGGTGGCGAAATGCCCACATGACAGACATGCGTTGCCCTTGTCGCAGGTCTTCAGCGGCGGCAGCAGGCACACACCGTTGGGTAGGATCCGGTCGGTGCGCGCTGCGAGTTGGGTCATGTCGTAGATATCGGAGGGGCTGATCGCGATGTCGGTGCCGTGTGCGCCGATCTTTTTGTGCCGCAGGAACTCTGATTCCGCTGTGGCAGCCAGTGTCGCAGCGTAGCGCAGTGTCATTTCCGGGGAGGCGTGCCCGAGGTAGCGCTGCACGACGTGGATCGGCACGCCGTCGTTGAGTAGTTCGGTGGCGCGGGTGTGGCGCAGCCGGTGGGTTTGGCTGAACCGTAGTGGGTGCCCGGCCGAATCGGTCAGGCCGTGGATGTTGTCGAGTCTGTTCAGTGTCACGCCGTAGGACTGGTAGGTGCGGGGCCGCTGCCCCTGATGCTGGTGGCGCAGTCCGAGGAACAGGTACTTCGGGCTCAGATCGGGGTAGCGTCGGCGGATCCAGGCTTGCTGCTCACTGATCACGTTGACCACGGCCTGCTCGACCAGGATGGTGGGCAACACTCCGTCGACTTTGGTCTGCTGGTAGCGCAGTTTGGCGACGAACGCGTCGGGATCGTCGGAGTCGGTGGGGCGTTCCTGGCCCGGGATCGATGACAGTGGGTCGAAGTCGAGCATCAGGATCTCCGAGGCCCGCCGCCCGGTCAGCGCTTGCAGCAGCCACACCCGCGCGGCCTGCGGGTCGCCGAGGCCGGCGACGACTGAGATGGTGGCATCGGGATGGGTGATGGCCACCGGCATGCCGCGATCGGCGGCCAGTACGTCGAGGTAGCACAGCATCTGCTGCAGTTCCGAGGTGGAGAACCAGGTCAGTTCCCGGTACCGGTTGGCGCGGCGGGTCCGAAACGCCGCACCCCACAGCCGGGTGTAGGTGTCGGTGATCTGCGCCCACCGTGGATCGCCTGTCGCAGCGGCCGCCTCCTCAGCGTGATCGACCATGAATGCGTAGAACACCTGGGTTTGCGACTGAGTCGTGTCCACCGCGGACGCTGACAGCAGCCTCTCTGGTTTGACCGCTGCGGCTGGGGATTTCAGGTAATCGGAGAACTCGGTGAACAGCAGCCGCAGCGTGGCGCGGTTGTCGGTGAGCAGCGGGTCGGTGATGTTGCGGTCGGCCAGGAACGGACCAAAGTGCCTGGCCATGTCGCGGGCACGCTCGGCTACCGACGACCATCGCAGCAGTTCACCGGTCAGCGAGGTGCGCAGCCAGAACCGCACACCCTCGCGTAGCCATTGCGGTTGGATCGCCGAAAGTTTGACGACTTTGTCGTGGCTGGGTTCGTGTTCGCGTTGCGGGATTCGGGGGTCGGCCCGCAGGTCCCAGATGTCGTGGGCCCACCACGGTGTGTCGGTGCAGCGCACAGACACATGAAGATGCAGGTGCTCGATGAAGCTGGTGACTTGGCGTCTTGCCCCCGGTGAGGGCAGGCGAGTGTTGCGGCGCTCGAACCGCAGCACGGCGTGGCGCACGATGTCCTCGGCTGCCAGGTGGGCGATGCTCACCGGGGCGCAGCGATGATGCTGCTGGTATTCGGCGGCCGTGTCGGTGAGGGCGCGGCCTGTCCACTTCAGAAGCGACGGTTCGATTTTGCGGATGCCTTCCTGGCCGCACAGCCACACCCACCACGCCATCTCCTGGCAGAAACGTTGCGGCACGTCGGTCGGGGTGAAGTCATGTCCCTGTGGGCTGTTCAGGTAGCGCTGGTTGCGCAGAAAAACCATGTCGGCGGGCGCGGTGTCGATGCGGTAGCGCAAGGTGCGCCACTGTTCAGGCACCTGCTGCCATTGCCGAGTCCACGCCGTGGCCGTCGCTGAGTCCGCAGCCACGGTGCGACTGTCATGGGGTCGTGTCATGGCTCACCTTCCAGCCGGCGACGTAGTTCTTCCACTCAGCGACCGAACGCATCTCGGCGTCGGCGGTCACCCAGCCATAGATCGACAGGGTGGTCTGCACGTCGGCGTGGCCGAGGCGGCGCATCACCACGTGCTCACGCACGCCGGATAACAGCAAGGCGGAGGCATGGGTGTGACGCAACCAGTGCGGAGTCCAGTCCTGCGGCAACACATCAGCGCGGGAGGCGGTGATGGTGTCGACCTTGTCGTAGATGGTCTCCGGGCGCAGTGGTGCATACCGCTGGCCGCGGGCCAGGTTCACGAACACGAAGTGCGCCGCCAGGTCGGCGACCGCGACATCGGCACCCCACCCAACCAGCTGCCACACGTACTCACTGTAGAGAGCGACCAGGTCATCACCGATGTAAATGCGCCGCGCACCGGACTTGGCGCGGACACCGTGCGGATGGTCATCACGGCCGGCAACCAGAATCGACGGGGTGCCGCCGCCGCTGATATGGAAATCGTTGTGGCGCAGCGATAATGCCTCGCCCATCCGCATCCCGGTCTCGGCCAGCACAGCGAAGAATAAACGATCGCGCAAACCCGCCGCGCTGCCCGTCCACTCACCGGATGCTGACTGCACACTGCAGCCGTCCAGGATGGCGTTGACCTGAACCGGCAACAGCACCGGTGTCTCGGTGCGATTGGGTGCGCGACGGCGGTGCAGCGGCACGTCACACTCACGTTGAGGCCCGATGCCGGTCAGAGTGGGAGCGTAGCGGCGCCGGGAGGTCCGGGCATGGGAGGAAAACAAGCGACGATAAGGGCGGTCCAAATCGTGGGCGTCGGCGAAATAGCGGTACATCGACAACACCGCAGCGCCCCGCGGCTGCAGCGACGACTCGGCCATCCCTGGCTCGGGGTCGCCGATGCGGGCAGTGCCCGGGAGATCCCCGGTGCGCAGATACGACAGGAACTGCCCGAACAGGCTCGTAGGAAAGTCATCCCAGGCGGTGTTGGTGTGTTCGAGCACCGTCCACCACGCCGACAACCCGTAGGCGTAGGCCCGCACGGTATTCGGGGATGCGCCCCGGTCGGCGAGGAACCGCAGATACTCCCGAGCAGGACCAACAGGCAGCTGGTCGCCGCCGACCACCGTGTAGGTGTCTGGCCGGTCCGGGAAGCGCAACCGCTGCACCCGCGCCACCCTCAGCAGCCTCCCGTGGTGTTCACGGGGTCTTACCCCGGCGGAAGTCGTCGAGCCGGACCACCTGCGGCCTGAGCTCAGGCGCAGAACTGCCCGCGCCGCTGGAGCCGACGCTTGCGGCCACCGGGTGCCGATCAGTCCCAGGGGAAGGGCGTTGAGTCGCCAGAAACCAATCGAGCAGATCCGGTGGGAAGATTAGCGACTCGCGAGCGGCCAGCATCGGCACAGACGCGCCGCCGTAGCAGCGTTCCACCCACTTGCGCAGCAGCCGGGGCCGTTCGGGATCGCGTTCGTTCCACCCCGGCTCCGTCATGCCCCAGGTGTGACCCGTCTCAGGGTTGATCCGCGAATGTAGTTGTGTGGTCAGCATTTTCGCGCGACTGGCATCAATCAAGCCAGAGTCCCGCATGTGCATGATCAGCGAACCCAGCGACAATCCCCACTTGTCCTTGAGCGGTTTGAGGTTCAACAGCGACATCACCCGCGGCAGTTCCGGCGCGATCGCCGCGACCGGCGCCAACAACTCGGTGGCAAACCGGTTGGCTTCAAGCTCTTCGCTGGAGTTGACCGAACAGTACGCGCGACTGTGCAGTACCAAATGCCCCAACTCGTGGGCCACGGTGAATCGGGTCCGTTCCCACGACTCCGTTTCACGCAACACCAACAGCGGGCGGTCCCGGTGTCGTCCCACCCAACTCGAATAGCCCAGGTGCTTCTCGTCACGCGCCCGCCCTGCCGTAGCCGCGAACTCACTCTCCCATTCCCCGGGAGCCCGGCGCCGCACGATTACCGGGGCGCCGAGCCGCTCAGCTTCATACATCAAATCGTCCAGCGGCTCATCGGGTTCCAGGCCCATCGCCTCACGCAGCCGCCCCGCGGCCTGGACAACACTGGGCCGGCGCGGACCCTCATCGCTCACCGAGGGGATCTTCACCGGCGGCAGTTTCGACTGCTCATCCAGGTCGCCCAGAAAATCGCCGGCCAGCGAGGCGAACGTCGCCAAGAAGTCCTGCTCACCGACCGTCATCGACTTCGGCGCCCGGAAAAGCAATTCACCCGCCGATACCCGAGACTGCGGCTCTGAACTGAAAAACCTTGCAGGGAAACGGAAAATCTCCGCCAAACGAGCTACCTCATCGAAGGACAACACGATGGTCGGTGACTTCTCTATCTTCGTCTGCCGGGCGTTGCTCCAACCCGCAAGGCCCACCACAGACGTTGCCGTCATCCGTCGCAAAAGACGGGCCTGCCGGACCCGTGCACCAAAAACCTCAATCATCGTGCGCTCGATTCAACATCACCCGGTTGAGGACCCCTCATGCACCCAACACTGTGCATGAGGGCTACGACGATTCCGGTGGTGCTTCCTCCTGCGTGTCCTCGGTGACTCCGTCGATACCGGCGAAATCCTCGTCGCGGCGACGCCTTCCAGACGTTCCCTGCCCTGCGGCCATGGCGAGTACATCCCTCATGGAGACCGTCTTGGAGCGCTGCTCCATGATCGGCGCCGGCAGCGGCGTACTGGCGTAAAGAACCTGAACCTTGTCGGTGAGCACACCCGCAGCCAGCACCGCACCCCCCAGGCCCAGACTGCCCGGCCACCACAACACGTACTGCCGATAACCCGGCGGCTCCGGAATGCCATCCTCGCCGCCGATAGGATGACCCAACTCCTCCTCGAGGCTCAGCTGATCCCCGCCCGGCACATACGGCACCGGTTCGAGCAGACTGCCGTCCCAATTGCGGGGATGCTTGCGCACCCCAATCCGGGTTCCCTTTCCGTCGACCAAAACGATTCCGAACCCGTTGCCCTTGATGGCTTTTAACGTCGAATCCTCGGTCTGCCGCCGCCACCTGGAGAACAGCAACGTCTCCAGTAACGTGCACGACACCGTGATACCCCGAGGGTCCTCGCCCTGATCCACGAACCGGTCGGGAACCTCTGCTAACCGCGCACACAGATCGCCATGCGTTTCCCCTAAGACGAGGCCATGCTGTTCGACGAACGTCTCCACCAAAAGCTGGGGATTGTCGTGTAGTTCCATGGGGTGAATTTTTACCCCGGTATCCCACATCGATCGTTGCGCCACGCCGTCCAAACTCCGTATTTTTCTGGCCGTCCACACCTAATAGGATACATGTCTCTGTAGAAATATACGCAGCTAGACACGTATTTTCGATCAACATATTTGAATTATCCCCAGATAAGCGGTGCTCGCTATGGGGCCTGAGGATGCCATGGATGCATACCTTGCGAACAGCCCAGGGCAGCGGATCGTGGGATCTGGCGGTATCGTGCGTCATCACCTGCCCGCCGGGCCGGGTTGTGAGCACTTCCGGGTGGTCGCGCCCGCCGTGGTAGAGGACAAGCAGCGCAAAGGATTTGACCGTATGTGGGCGAACGTCAATAGCGACTCGCTATTCTGAGCAGATAGCAGTGTGCCTGCGCGGTCGAGTCCCCCGTCGGCCAGAGACGCGGGCGCACTGCTATCCCGCTGTCGAACTGACCCGAGATGATGGGCTCAGCGGCTTCGTGGCGGCGAGTGGGGGATTCAGATCCTACGAATTCTTGGTGGTGGTTAGTTGCTGCGCAGAATGTCGGTGACGCGGTGTTGCACAGCCGTCCACTCCTCGGGTGAGAGCGCGGCGATCTCCGGGGTCCACCCGGCCTGGGGGTCGATGTGATGGCGCAGCTCGGTGAAGCAGGCGATCGGCGGCAGCGCACCAGTAGCGCTCAGTGTGCGGATGCGGGCAACAACGTCGTGGGCGTGGCGGTCGATGTGAAGCCAGTAGGTTGCCGGTCGGTGGGTGACCGCCGCCAGGTCGTCGTGTCGCACGTGGTGCCAGCTCAGGTAGGTCAGGCCGTTGGTCAGTCGTACGCGTGCGACGGGCTGTTGATCGTCGGCGCTGATGGCGTGGAACGGTCGGACGGCCGCTACGTAGGGAGCCGCGGCGGGAGGTGACTGGGCGCTTCGGCCTGGTGGGGAAGAGTCGAACGGTTCCATGCGGTGATGCCCTCCCTGGAGTCGCCGGTGGTTAGGAGTCGTGCGCCGGCATGCCCATGGCCTGCTCGATGCCTCTGGTGAGCGCAGCGACGGTGGTCTGCAACGGGGGCGCGATCTTGGCCAGAAAGACCACGGTGGGTGTGCGTTCGCCGGCTTCCACGCCGCGCAGGAAGATACGGTCGACACTGGCCTGGTCACTGAGTGCGCGTTGAGACAAGCCAAGGGTCTCGCGTCGCTGCGCGATGTTGCGGCCGACGACTGGCATGATCCGTGCCAGCAGCGCACGGTCGGCCTGCGCTTGCAACTCGCGAGCGGCCAGGCCGGCGCGCTTGCGTTCCTCAGCGGTGGTGGCAACGGCCTTGGTTGCAGACATGGACGGCGGTCCTTTCACGTGCGGTTTCACCACCGCGACTTCTTGCCGATAGCGTACTCGCGGTGGTGGGTGAAAGGCTACCAGCGGGCGTGGGTGAGTCACAGTGCTCACCACCTGTGGCTGGCGGGTTGTACCGCGGGTACCGTGTCGTCACGGACCGGAAATGGGCTGGCTTGCAACGGCGCTCGGTCATACGCTGGTGCGTATCGACCGTCACGGTCGTAGCCCCAGACGTCGAATCCGCGCCCGTCAAATTGGTGGATTGCCGCCGCACCAGCGCACGTCATTTCGGCGCGGCAGGCCAGGCCGTTGCGATCGACCCATTCGAGGTCGGGGCTGGTCTCGGAGATCACCCGGTCAACGATGGCTGTCTCGTCGGGCTCCAGCGGTCTGGACCGGGCGTCGACCTCTCCGAGATACCAGTGGGTGCGGTCCTGCCATTGCCGGTCGTGCTGGCGGTCGCCGTGGGCCTCGATGGCTGCACGTTTCGTGGTGTAGCGGGTGGCGGTTCGTGGCGTCCCGTGCACGTCGACTATGGCCCAGCAGCGGTCGGACTTCTTGGCTACGGTCCACGTCGTGGGCGGGTTTTCCAGGTGGTCGCGTAGCGACTTTTCGAACGCGTTGAGCTGGCTGGTGCGGATGCGTGCATGGAGGGCATCCGTGTGTTCGGCCGGGGCAGGCTGAGTGTCCATGGAGTGCAGTCCTTTCCTCGGATGCTGTGGGGATCAACAGCTTTCGCTAAGTGGATGGGTATAGACTACCACCTTTCGGATGGTTGTAGCCGCCCGATACCGTGTCCGTGAGGGTTAGGCGGGGCAGGTCTCAGGTGACCACAAGCCGCGGGCCTCGTCGGCGGCGGCGAACTCGGCGGCCTGGAATTCCGCCTGGTAGCGGTGCGGTGTGTTGAAGGTGTACTCGTTGGCGTAGCCGCCGGCAATGAGGTCTAGGTTGACCAGTTGCCCGGCGGTCGTCCAGACATACGCCAGGCCGCGGCCGTAGCGGTCGATGCGGTCTTGGCTGGGATCGTATTCGAGGTAAACCGACTGGCCGGTGAGCATCGCCTTGGTGTACTCGGAGGCCTCACGCGAGAAGCATTGAACCGGCTTGCGCGGATCAACGAGTTCAGGTGTGTCGACGCCAATCAGGCGGATAGTCGTTGGCGTACCGTCGATTTCGACCACGATGGTATCACCGTCGATGACACGTACTACAGGAAAGGGACCGTCGATCACATCGGTGGCCGGCATCGGCGGATAGGTGGCGGAAGTGGCAGTGTTCGCCGTCCACGATGAAGGGCTGTGACATCCGGCGAGGGTTATCGCGGCCGCGCCCAGGAGTGCAGCGAGTACGCGGCCGGAGGCAGATAGGGCGGTCATGAGGGCATGGTGGCCGTTCCTTACGACGGAATCCAGCGGATAGGCCAGGCGGTCAATCATGTTCTCTCCTAGTACGTCTATCGGGCGGTGGTCTTGTTGAGACTGGAGACTTTCAGCGACACGTAATACACCGGCTGCGGTCCTCGGATGGCTGGCAGTCATCGCCCCACTCGTCCTCGCTGTGCAACCCCTCCATGCGGTCTGCGCATCCCCCACAGCACCCGGCCCAGCCCTGCCCGTCATCAAGGGATTCGCGACACCCTTCATCGAACGGGTCGCGGCACGCAGCATCGTCGTCACTGATGTCGAATCCGTCGATGATCGTTGCTATGGCATCAGGGATCGATGACTGGGGGATCGCCACGGAAAGGCGTTCGAGCTGCCCTGACGTGAGCCGGAAACCTGCCCAGTCGTCGGCTTGTTCAAGTGTAATCAATTGCAGGACCGCTATATCCGGTGTACTCATAAGAATTAGTGTAGTCGATTAATAGTGGCGTGGGAACACGTTTTCGACACCATCTCCAAGGGCAGAGTAGGAAACTCGGCGCGGCCCGATCCGTTTGCGCCGACGCCACTTCTGCTGACTGCTGCAGGAGGTATGCTCGGAAGCGTGGCCGTGGTGCTTCATAGTTTGCGGGGGTTTCCCCATACTGATATTGCCGCGCGGCTACCGCTGGAGCTGTCGGTTGCCGGACGGTTGCGCTCGAATCTGCCGGGTCGGTTCTGGTTGTGTCGAGTAGCGGCCGAGATGTGGTGCAGGCTGGACGAATCCACGGAGCGGGGCCATATTAGTGAAGCCCTCTTGTCCGAGGATGGGAGTTCGTTGTGCGTGAGCGCACTGGTGGTGACCCCAGCGGCCAGCAATCAGGTTCTACAGTCCGGGATTGAGAACCTTGGCGTGCACGCTGCGGTGGTCCTCGACCCGGCAGTGGGCGAGTCAGGGGTGTTCAACGCCGCGCAGGTCGGTTACCTCGGGTGCGGGCTGTTGGACGACGCGGCACGAGTGGCAGCTCGGGTCTGAGGCAGCGCTGCCGCTGGTCAGGAGTGGCTGGACCACCAGGTGTAGAGCTGTTGCAGGGTTGGCGTCTGGGGTGTGTCGGCGCGGATTGTTGCCAGGACGAGCGTCGATGTGGTGGTCCAGGCGACCATCGGTTGGCTGGCCTGGTTGGTGCCGCACAGTAGGGTTCCGGCGATGATTTCGGGGTTGGCGTTGCGGCGCCACGCGCCCGGGGACTGGTAGCCGCCGTCGGCCCCTGGGCACACCTGCGCGGTGGTGGAGGTGGTGACGTCGGTAAATGCGGCATTGAGGTCTGCGGTGGCGTCATAGAGCGTGTAGTGCGCGGTCGTTGCCTCGGCGATGGCGGGGTGTGGCCCGCAGCGCACGCCAGCGATGGCCGGTGGCGGCTCAGTGGTCGCCGTGCAGTCCGATGGTCGATATCCAGGTGGCAGGTTGCGGCGCAGCAGTTCCGCTGCGGCTGTCGTGGTGTCATCGGAGGCGGTCGGGGCGTTCGTGGCCTCCGGCGGCTCGGGTGAGGGCCACAGCAGGATCACCCACAGCACGACCGCGATGGTGGCAACGACGGCGAAGATCGACCACAGGATCACCAGGGGGCGCTGCATTCGCGGTGGGCGTCGGATCGGTGTGATCGCGGTTGTTGGGTCGAAGCTCGCGCCCCGGTCTGATGTCTGGGAGCTGACGGATTCGCTGCGGGCGGTACCGCTGGCAGCGAGGTCGGTGGCCGGCGGCGCATACGGGTGTGGGTCATCGGCGGCAGACCAGGTGAAGAACTCGGTGAGGTCGGGAAGTGGTGCTGTGGGTGCGTCGTCGGAGGTGGGTCTCATGAGGGCTCGATTCGGTGGGCGTGAGTGCCAGCTTCCACGCATGCTCGCTTGAGGAGGTCGGCCACGTCCGTGTCGCCGCGCCGACGAAGGATGTCCTCGGGGCTTGACTGCGGGTTGTCCAGTGCGGCGGTCATGGCAGCGTACGGGTCTCGTGTATCGCGGCCGGTGAGTTGGGCGAGTTGTTCGGTGGCCGGTGCTCTCGTGTCGAGTGTGGCGATCGTGTACGTGCGGCGGTGGGTGTTGAAGGTGAGGATCAGCGTGTCCCCGACAGCGGCGTTGAGCTGTTGGGCGTGGGTGCGCAGCGAGCCGATGCGTGCGTTGTTGCTCGCGTTGGTCACCCAGGTGACGGTGATGGGTCTGTGGTCGGGATTGGTGAAGCTCTGCTGGCCGCCGAGGGCGATGTGCGCGGCCCGCGCGACGGACACGGCAATGCTGCGTCCGGATCCGCGCTGCAGTTCCGGGGTGACGGGGAGGGCAAGCCGGATGACTTGGGTGTTGGTGCGATACACACCCCGGGCCTGGTTGAGGGGTCTGCTTGCCGGGGCGGGGTCGGCGGCGGTGCGCCGGCGGCTGTGGCCATCTCGGGTGATGTATCGGGGTGTGGCGAGGTAGGTGCGCAGCGATCGTGCGCTGATGTCGGGGTATGTGGCCTGGAGGTCGTTGAGCAGCTCAGTGGTACGGACACGACCGCCATGGGCATCGATGTAGCGGGCGATGGCCTCGTTGATGCTGGTGTACTCGGGTAGCTCCCATACGCGCAGCGCCCAGGTGGTGCGGCTGGCCCGTGCGAACTCCTTGTGGTCTGAGAGCACGGTGGCCACCGAGCCGGGTGAGACAGCAAGGCCGATATCGGCACGCACCTCTTCGATGGTCAGTGGCCGTTGGTGGGCGTGCAGGACCGCGGCCGCCATCTTGGCTGTGGTTGCGGCGGTGTGGGTGATGCGGTGGCCCGCGATCGTGCTGTGGCGGTAGGTCTGGGTGAGGTAGGTGTCGATCGCGTCAGGGTGCATCCCCGCGGCCGCCAAGAGGGCAGTCAGTTCGGTAGTCCGCAGCGCTCCCGCACCCGCGGTCAAGGCGTGTCCGGCGGTAGTGTCGATGTGTTCGCGGCCGCGTGTTCCGGTGTTTTCGAGCCAGTGCAGGTGGCGACGGTAGGGACCGGCGGTATGCAACAGTAACGCTGCGGTGTCGCAGGTCAGTGTCTGACCGGTCTGGGCGAGTTCAGCGGCGGCCACCTGGGCCGGTAGGTAGGGGCCGAGTCGCTGGGCGATCCGCTCGGCGTGACGGTGCAGGGCCTCGTGTTCGGGGTGGGTAAGCAGGCCGGCGAGTTTGCGTTCGGCGCGGCGGGTCCCGCGCGACACGCTGGCTTTGGCGCAGCCGAGGATCGCTGCCACCTGGGCGGTGGGCGTGGGGTCCAGTGGAAACACTCGGGTAGTGAGGATGATGCGGGTCTCGGTGTCGAGCTGGTCGAGTAGCTTGGCGGCAGCCCCGACGGCGGTGTCTGGGTGGCTTGCTGTTGTGCTACGAATGGCGCGGCGGGCGGTATCGGTGATCGCGGCCAGGGCGCTGAGGCCGATGCCTGGTTGTGCGGTAAGGCTTTTCGAAGAGTGCGCACCGATATCTCGCCAGTAGCGATATACCTCGCTGTAGGCGGCCAGGCGTGGTGGGAGCTGGCTGTACGGGATCAGTTGATCAGCAATCACGTCGAAGTCCTCAATCAGCTCGCCCACCGGGCGCGACGAGTCTTCGACTATGGGTTCGATCATGCGGGAGCCTGGAGGTGCAGACCTACGATCGACGTTCGTGCGGTTCAGGCGTCCACCGCGTGGAGCGCCAGATACGCCGCAAGGCGGCTATCCACAGAAACCCGATCAGGATTAGCGTCGCGGCGATCATGACCGCTGGACTCCAGTTGCCTTTGAGCGTGCCTGCATACGCTATCGCCCATGCCGTAACGATCGCGAGGAAAACGAGCATTCCGATGCGGGTGTGGAGCCAGCGCTGGGTCCATCGTTCCGCTTGGTCCAACCCGCGCGTGATCGCATTACTAGCCATTGCCGGCACCCTTTCCTGTGGCGGTTGCGCTGCTCAGATCTCGTTGTCGCTGACGAATCCGCCGGCGAACGTCCATGGTCCCCATATTGGTGGGGTCGCTCGCTGCGGCATCCATGCGGATCACGGTGACCGTGTGGCCACCCTCAACCCAGGAATGGGTCGTGCTCACCTGCTCGATCAGCGGCGCAAACTCCTGCGCCTTTCGCTTCGTTTCAGCCTCACGGTCACCTCTAATGGCGCCGAAGTCATAAAGCGCCAGCGCGAGCCACCGTGCGGCGTGCTCTGCTCGCACCCATTCCTCGGCCGGGGTGTAGTAGCCGCCGGGATATCCCGGCCCCTCGATTTCAAAGGTCAGTAGTGATGTGGCTTCGTCGGTGCGCATTGTCGTGAGTGTCCTTGTCTCCGTTGGTGTGAGTCGCTGCGTCGGCCTTCGGCATGGCGAAGGAACGGGCGCGCTGGGGTTATCGACTGATCCGGGTGAGCCCGGCACGCCGTAGCAGTGTTTTCACTGCCTCGTGTTCGTCATAGAGGTAGGCCTTGGCCAGCAGGTCGTTGAACGTTCTCGCAACACCGGGGTCGTTGTCATCGACCGGGATGGTGAGCAAGACACCGGCATCGGCGCCGATGAGCAGGCTGTTGGCGACGAAGACGGCGGTGCGCTTGTTGCCGTCCTCAAACGGTTGTGCTTTGGCGAGGTTGATGAACAGGTCGAGTGCGTTTTCCTCGGCCTCAGGGCTGCGGGTCGCGTTGTCGAGCAGGATTTGGAGCTGGTCGTCGGTGACGGCTTCGGGGGAGTGCCGACCGTACGGTGTCGTGACGCCGATGGCCTGGTCCTGAGTGCGCAGCTGCCCGGGATGCAGGGCTCCGCTGCGGGTGATGGTGGCGTTGATGGCCCGCACGAATCCGGCGTCGATTCGATGGGAGGCGTGGTCGATCACGAATTGGGCCGCGTCGCGCAGATCTTCCAGCAGCGCTAGGTCCGCGCGTGAGGCAACGCCGTCAAGGCTGCCGGTCCGCAGGAAGTTCTCGGTGTCCAGACGGCCAGTGGACAGGCCGTCAAACACCCTGCCCGACGAATAGACCACGCCAGCAAGGTCAGTCACGGTAAGTCGACCCACGGCGCGGTCGTCTTGGTCGGCTGCGTTCATACCCTTTAGTGTAGTCGATTAATCAAGTAAGTGCATGAGAATTGCGTAGTCGATTATCATCGTCGTATGCCGTCTCCTGGAAGACCGCCTTTGGAGGCGGGGCAGCGCCGCAACGCCGTGGTGCCGGTGCGGTTCACCGAGGATGAGCGCGACATCATTGAGGCCGCTGCCGAGGCGGATGGACAGGCCGTGTCGGCGTGGGTTCGTGATCGCGCAGTTGCCGCGGCCCGCAGGCGGTCTCGGGGCCGACCAGAAGCCGATTAGCTGCACCTATCAACCACCTCGCAGCCGTTGGCTTCCTGTCTGACCGAGGGGGCCGTCACTGCGGGAACGAGGGCTGCGGACCGTCGAGTTCTGTACGTGCCGCGGTGATGTGGCCGACCGCTTCGTCAGTAAAGACGGCGGCTGCGTCGAGTTCAGAGGGTTGGGCGTCGTCGGCTTCGTTGATCAGGACGTACATGGCGAAAGTCCAGGCTTTACGGGCGTGGACGATCCTCAGCCGCGGCTGAGCCATGGCTCGCACCGATGCATGCAGGTGTGCGCGGGCTTCGCCGAGCCAGACGTTGGGCAGCTGATTCGGGATCATGTGTCCGCCTTCATGCAGCTTCCTGCGGGTAGGGGCGGTGCTACCCGCTGGGGGGCGTCGGGGCGGTGGCCCTCTTGCTCGTAGGACGTTTCCGGGTCGTCTTCTCGGCGCGGGCGGGGCTATCGCTACTGGAGGTCCCAGCCGTTTGTCGCGTGTGGGTGAGCGCGTCGTTGAGGGCTTGCACGCGTTCGTCTGCGTTGCGCTGCACCAGCGCGAGCTGCTGCGCGTGGGTAGCTTCGAGGCGTTCCCGTTCTGATCGTTGTTCGGCGCGTACACGATCAAGCTCGGCGGTGAGGGTGGACACGGTGGCACGCTCGGTCTCGGCTGCTCGTTGCATCGACTCGACTCGCGCGTGAGCTGTAGCGAGGTCGACGCGTAGTGCCGCGGCCTCGGCCGTGGCAGCGCGGGCTTCCTCGCGTGCAGTGTCGATCTGGCCGTGCAGGGCGGCCTGCTTTTCCTCGGAATCCGTTCGGGCTTGGTCGAGTTGATCGCGCAACTGAGCTGCGGTCAGCCGTTCACGCTCAGCCGATTCATTCGCCGCGGCCAGTGCTGCTTGGGCTGCGCTGGACTCAATGCGCGCGGCGTTCACGGCGTCGCGGGCAGCCTCGACGTGGCGGTCCCGTTCTTCGATTTGCTCATCGAACCGGGCGCGAGCATCGGCAAGGCTGGCTTCTGCCGCTGCAACAGCTGCGTCGGCCCGAGAGCGTAGTTCGGCCATGTCCGCCTCGGTAGTGGTGCGAAGTCGCTCCACCTCGGCAAGAGCTTCTTCAGCGAGCGCGTCGGCTTCCTCGCGTTCCTGACGAGCCTGCGCTGCTCGATCATCAGCGGCTCGTGCGGCCCGCTCCGCGGTGGTCGCGCGGCGTTCAGCGTCGGTGACTTTGGCAAGGGCGTCGCGGTGGGCATCCTCGACCTCAGCGCCGGCGGCTTCGACGTCACCGGCGGCGCGGATTCCGGCCAGAACGTCATCGAAATACTGGCGGAACTCAGACACCCGGTGAGGCAGCTCATCAAGACGCTGTTCGAGGGTCGCCCGCGCCATCGAGACAGGTGCCTCTACTTGCTCACCGTCGGTGGGCCGCGCCTCACCCGTGGAGGCCTCCGCGCGCCGCGCCTTCCACGCGTTCGCGCGGTTGTGGACCGGTCCGCCACTCTCGTCAGCCCGTTCGCAGTAGCGAGAAGGACGGCCAGTCGCCGGGTCCGGCCGCCTGGGACGAGAACAGCCCGGGTAGTGGCACCGGTCCAGCACCGGCGCCACGGCGTCGCTCGCTTCGGTCATGCCAGCCATCATAGCACTTTCGTAGCCTCTAAAGGAGACGAAACAAAAGACGTAACGTAACGAAACGAAACGAAAGTGAACGGTGACCACTGCGCCGTGCCAAACCCCGGTCAGCAGCCTTCGAGCAACAGGGGGACATGTTGGGGCGGCGTGCTGCCGGTCCGACCGCCCGGGATACCGGGGGAGGTCGGGGGGACGCGGCGCCAAAGGGGCCATCCCGCTGAGGCCGGTCCCGGCGGTGGAGGAGCGAGGGCTCTGTTTCAGGCCAGTGGGGGCGTAAGCGGGGCGCCGAGGCTCAGATCGGAGCCGCGGGTGGCCGGCTACAGGCGTAGGCGACCTTGATTGGGCCACCTGTGCCTGTGTCGCGTAGGGCGCGGAGGATATCGAGCTGCGCATCGATCGAATGGCCGGCGGCGGCGTCGGTGAGATAGCTCGCGGAAACACCGAAGAATTCGGCGATCGCGGTGAGTTCAGCGTGGCTGGTGGTAGCCCCACAGTCTGCGCGGAGCCGTTCCAAGGTGCTGGGGCTGAGGTGAACGGGTCCGCGGGCGGTGATGGCTTCCGCTGCCGCGGAGGTCGACATGGGTGGCGCGGCTCGCTTGTGCATGACGTCGAAGAGCCGGTTGATGCGGCGGGCCAGCTCGGGCGGATCGACGGGCGTGTGGTCGTCGCTGCGGCCCACGAGTGGCTGGCTCATCTCAGCGACTCTTCCATAGGGTTCGGTTGCGCGCCGAGACCCGCCGCGGGAGGTTTCGAGTTCTACGCTGCTCAGTGCGGGGGAGGTGCTGCGGTGGCCGCCGTCCGTGCTCGGGTGGCATCGCGGCGCAGGGCTTGGGTTAATGCGTCGTTGTCGGTCAGATCGGCGGCAGTGGTCAGGGTCCGCGCTATGCGGGCGAACAGCGCCGGGGGAGCGGCAAGGGGGCCTTGCGTGTGCTCGGCTTGAATCATGCCCGCGATGGAGAGCAGTTGTGCCGTCTCGCGTTGGCGCGCGGCTCGTTCTGCGGCGCTGGTGGCCGGCGTGCTCTGGTAGAACAGCAACGTCTCGGCCAGGCCGCTGATCAAGCGGCCGAACACCGACACGCTGATGTGCGCCGTCCGGGCAAGCGCGAAGAGATTCTCGCCCGGTTCCTCATCGGTGAACGAGGCAACGATGTCGTCGGCCAGACCATCAAGGGCGGCGTCATCGAGTAGGGGCTGGGCGGACCGCTCACTGACGCCTAGCTGGGTGGCCACGGTGGTGTGTCGTTCAGCAAGCAGCGTGCGGGCCGCCTCGTGGGAGAGCACCATGCCACGGTCACTGATGCGGGCAACAAGGACTGCCGCGCGTTCATCGAGCCAAGCCTGTTTGTCCGGCAACGCGTTCCGCCTTTCAGATTTCCCAGGGCAGGTACGACGCTAGTTGGCCCTTCGCCTGGCGGCGGGTAGGGACACAGCTCCACTCACGGGCGCATCCCGAAGAGGCCTTCACAGTCAGCGAGTGGATGGCTACTGGATCGGTGAGGTCCCTATCGCCGGGTCATAGGTGATGCGGACTCCGCGAGCGAGTTGTGTCGTGTCCTGATCCCAGCTCAGCGCTACGACCTTGCAGTTGGCGGTTCCGGTGCGGTCGAGGAACAACGCACTGGGTCGGTGGGCGACGGTCGCGCCGCGGTGACCGGTGAGTTTTCCGAAGCTGAAATAGAGTTCCACCCCTCCAACAGCGACAGAGCCGCCCCATAGCTCGCCGTCGATGTTTTCAAGCCCCACGGTGAGGGTCTGGTCCGGGTTGCTTTTCCGGCCTTGCTGGAGTCCTTTCGTGTAGAGACCCCAGTCCGTCGGCAAGCGTCCGTCCCGGAAAAGATACTGGGCCAGCATTGTTCGGTCTATGTCCGATCGAATCGGCGGCACGGTCGGGAAGGCGGCGGTAGCTCCCCAGATCATCTTCAGTAGCCACCGCTCAAGGTGTTCGCCGTGCACGAGATCAATGTGGTTGCCACCGAGATCGTTCTTACCGATCTGGTCGATGTAGAAGTCGTCCATCACCTTGAAGGCATGCGCGGCGTGTGCGTCAAGCGGCGATAGCGAGTTGTTGTGCCTCTCGCAGAGAATATTTGAGCCCAGCGTGCTGGGTGGCAGATGGTCGATACGGCCCTCCGGTTGCCAGGGTAGGCCGCCGATGCGGACCCTCTTTCCGTCGCTGGCATCGACCAGCACTCCTTTACTGATCCAGTGTTCGTTGGAGAGCTTGCCCTTACAGTCACTGGTGAGGGCCGCATAACACCCGCGGATCGATGAGCCGGTGAGCGGCCCGGACAGCAGCGGGTCGACCGGCGGTAGCTGCCAGCGGGACGTCTGCGCGTCGAAGTGACAGTCCGCCGACAAGCGTTGCGATCCGCACGGGCATGGCTCCGCAGCGCTGGGACCCAGACCCGCGCCACACGCAGTGAACGGAGCCGGACGCAGCGGAGGATCGAACGGGGTTACTCGCGGCATGGCAGAAGGGTAGTGGCGCGAGCGCGCGGTCACGCGTGACTTTTCGAACTCAGCGACGGCAAGCCTGGCCTGTCCGGCTTATGTGGCCCGGCCCTGGGGCGGCGGCGGGCCGGATCTACCGGCTGGCGTCCCGATCAGGGGTGATGGCGTTGGCGGGGCACCACTGGGTCATGGTCAGGCTGCCGGCCCCGTTGCCCGTGGGCACGGTACAGGTGACCAGCGCCAGCCAACCGCCACGGGTTGATTGGGCCCATGCGTGCAGACACCCAGATACTTGGCCGCGAAAAGCCAAGCCTTCCATCTTGATTCGCATCGACACTTCGTCTGACCGAAACTTGTCGGCAGGGTTGGCAATGAGGCCGCCAAGATCGACCAGCACAGCCCGGGGCGGCTCGACCACTTGGCGAGTTGGCGGGTCCATCCCGACCGGCCACGATTCGAACACCCGTGCGATAATACAGCGTGCGACTGGGAGGCGCGCCCAGCTGTAACCGCCAACTTGGTTGAGAATTCCGCAGCAATCCAGTGCCCCGCCAGATGTATTGCGAAAACCGCCAGGTGCATTGAGATGGTGGCGCTTTTTGGAGTTGTCGGCCATTTCAGCCCGACGGGATTGCTAGACGGTCAGGGTGGGCGACAGCGCCGCGGCGAGCACGTGCTGATCCCTGGTGGCGATGGTGAGGGATCGCCGTACCGCTTGGGCGACAATCATCCGGTCGAAGGGGTCGCGGTGTTCCCATGGCAGTCGCGCGGCAACGATCGCGTCCGCGGAGTCGATGGGGAGTTCGGTGATACTCATGTCTGCCAGGACTTCGGACCAGGCACCTAGCAGCGGGTCACCGTCGAGACGGCCAAGTCGGGTCTTGATGCCGATTTCCCAGGCCGAGGCAGCTGAGACCCACAGTTCGATGCTGGGGTCGGAAAGATGTTCGGCAGCAGCGCTTTTGATTGTGTCCGGTGAGGTCACAAGCCAGATGAGCGTATGGGTGTCGAGCAGGATTTTCTTCAACTGCCAGCTGCTTCCCAGTGCTGCAGTTCCGACTCAGGGAGCGGGTCATCGAAGTTGTCGGCCACGGTGAGCCCCGGCAGCTGACCAAAGGTTCGCCGCACGGGTTTGACAGGTTCAAGTCGCGCGACGGGCCGACCGTGGCTGGTGATGGTGATCGCAACACCGGTGCGTTCGACTTCTGCGAGCAGCGCGTTGAGCCGGTTCTTGGCCTCGGTACTGGTGACCGTGGTGGGGGGGGACATGTCCGCATCGTATACCATCATCAACTAGTCGCGCTAGGCGCGCTAGCTCGACTACTGGTAACCCTCAGTATTCGATTCAGCCGTAATCCGGTGATTGTTGATATCGATAGGGTCGGCAGTTTCGGGATGGGCGGCTGGCAGCAGCTGTGATGGACTCACACTTGGCAAGCCCTTTGGGCTCTTGGTTAACCGTCCACGGAATGTTTGCTGGCGACTGTTTCGCGCCGCGCCCGTACATCCCATCTCGTCAAAAATCGATATGCGTGCAGCAGGGAACTTCTGCCACAATCTGCCGATGGCACAGTCCAGAGTGCGACTCCGCTCGGCGACCGCTGACGATCACGCTTTCGTCGTCGAGATGGCCCGCCATGCCTGCATTATCGAAGACTGGCCACTTCCTGACCCCGGTGACGGCGAAGTGCTCGAATTGCTCCCACCTGTTGGCATCGTGCCGATCCTTGCCGAGGATCACAGCGCGATCGCTATCGGTGCGGTGTGGACGTACCATAGCAATCCGCCATTGCGCACTGATGCGGCCGGGTCGCCATTGCCGGAACTCTGCATCGCTGTCGCACCAGGCTCGCGGGGAGCCGGCATCGGCGGCTTGCTTCTGGATGCACTGTTCGCCGAGCTTTCGCCACATGCAGAAGCAATGTGCACTAATGTCCATGTTCGCAATCCGGCCAAACATCTGTACGAGCGCAAGGGATTTCGCGTGGTGGGCCAAGGCAATGGACCCCTCGGCATCGCTATGATCAAAGATTTGCGATGAAGGGCCTACGCGTGGATGCCGCGTTCTCGTTGGTCTAGGTTCGGATTTTGCGCGATGATGCCATGTGTGCCGACTTTGATCCCGCCGGCGATATCCGCTGTCTCCTCATCCGTCGTTGTCGGTGGGCTCTATTGCGTTGCTCCGACCGTGGCGACTGTCTGACGCTCGCGCGGTCGTGGACGCCTTCAATGACCCCGAGATCCAACGCTGGCATGTGCGGCGCGCCGATTCTGAGGACGAAGCGCGCCAGTGGATTAGCGAGTGGCGTGACGGGTGGACTGCAGAGGCTCAGTTGAATTGGGCGCTGGTTGACCGCACCAGCGATTCATTGACCGGCCGTATTTCGCTCAAATGCGTGGATTTGCACGATGGTTCAGCTGAAGCGGCGTACTGGATGGCGCCAGCGTGGCGTGGACGAGGACTCTGTTCTCAAGCCCTTACTACTTTGTGTCAGTGGGCATTCCGTGAAGTCGGTTTCCAGCGGATTGGGTTGGAGCATTCGGTCGCCAACCTCGCCTCTTGTCGGGTTGCGGAGAAGGCCGGGTTTCGCGTGGAGGGCATCCGGCGGAGTGCTGCGTTGCACGCTGACGGCTGGCACGACATGCACGTGCATGCGCTTCTGGCCGGTGATACGCAGGACCGCCGGTGATGAGCGCTGCTTTCGGTCGAGTGGATGCGTTGGACTTCGTCGCGGCGCGGATTCCTGTCTTCGACGGTCAGCGTTGCCCGAGGATCGCGATCGACGGGCCCGACGGTGCCGGCAAGACCCATTTCGCGGACGCACTAGCCGAACTTCTACGAGACCGACAACGACCAGTCGTCCGAGTATCACTCGACGACTTTCACAACACCCGCGAGGTTCGGTACCGGCTGGGCCGTAGTTCGCCTGAGGGGTTCTGGTCAGACTCCTACAACTATCGCCAGTTCTATACCGATGTCCTTGTCCCGTTTCGGCCCGGCGGATCTCGGCGATACCGCACCGCCTGCCATGACGTCACCACTGACACGATTCTCATGCCGGAGCCGCAGCTGGCCGCCCCGGGCACAGTGCTCGTGGTGGACGGAATCTTCCTGCACCGCAACGAGCTTGCCACTAGCTGGGACCTATCCGTGTTCCTCGATGTTCCCTTCATCGAAACCGCACGAAGGATGGCCTTGCGAGATGGAAGTAACCCAGACCCGGACCATCCCACCATGCGGCGCTATGTTGAAGCGCAGCGCCGCTACTTCCGAGAATGCAAGCCTCAGGATCGAGCGACGATCCTGATCGCAAACAGCAACCACGAATCGCCAGTAGTACTCCGCGGGTAACCAAACGAACTGCGAGCACGCGCACCCCCCGCTGCCTTCAGAGGTGATCGGGGCCCAGTGGCTTGTCCACAGAACGGGCAAGGTGTTAGCAGTGTCGGCTCTCGACCAGATATCGAGTCCTACCGATCGAAAGGTATTTTAGACTGGTCTCGAGCTGCCTGTTCGCCGTGGAGGAATTGTCAATACCTGTGGATCGGCGTGTTTCAGGCGACCTCCGTTCCGGCTTGCTGATCGCCGTCTGAGGGCGGTGTCGGTGGGGTGATTTCGGTGGGGCGTTCGAGCAGTTTGCCCTTGTGGAAGACCGCGCCGGCGCGGACCAGGGCGACCAGGTGTGGTGCGTTGACGGCACGCCAGCGGGCCGCGGCGGCGTCGATGAGCTTGTAGGCCATGGCCAGACCAGCCGCACGTGATCCCGGCCCCTTGGTGACCTTGGTTCTCAAACGTACTGTGGCAAAGGTGCTTTCGATCGGATTTGTCGTGCGTAGGTGGATCCAGTGCTCGGCGGGATAGTGGTAGAACTCCAGTAGGGTGTCCAGATCGTCGGTGATCTTGGCGACCGCCTTGGGGTACTTGGCCCCGAAGTCGACCGTGAAGGCCTTGACCGCGACCTGGGCCTTGTCGATATCCTCGGCGTTGTAGATCTCCTTGAGCGCCGACAACGCCGACGCGTGCGCTGATTTCGGCAGGGCGGCAAGCACATTGGCTTGCTTATGAAACCAGCACCGCTGTTCTTTGGTGGCCGGGAACACCTCGCGTACCGCTTTCCAGAAGCCGAGTGCGCCATCGCCGACGGCGAGCACGGGTGCGGTCATGCCGCGTCGTTTACAGTCGCGCAGCAGATCAGCCCACGACTCGGTCGATTCCCGGTAGCCGTCGGTGATCGCCACGAGCTCTTTGCGGCCGTCCGCGCGCACGCCGAGCATCACCAGCAGACACAGCTTTTCCTGGTCCAGGCGGACCTTGAGGTGGATGCCGTCGACCCACAGGTAGACGTAATCGGTGCCCGACAGGTCCCGGGCGGCGAACGCGCGGGCCTCGTCCTGCCACTGGCTGGTCAGCCGGGTGATCGTGGTGGCCGAGAGCCCGGCACCCGAGCCCAGGAACTGCTCCAGAGCGGGGGTGAAGTCGCTGGTGGACAGCCCGTGCAGGTACAGCAGCGGCAGCACTTCGCTCATCTGCGGTGACTTGCGTGCCCAGGCCGGCAGGATCGCCGAGGAAAACCGTTTCCGCTCACCGGTGTCGGGGTCGACGCGTTTGTCGTTGACTCGCGGTGCTTTCACCTCAACTGCCCCGGCTGCCGTCAGCACCTCGCGGGCCTGGTGATAGCCGTTGCGGACCACCAGCCGATGCCCCTTCTCATCGAGCTGATCGGCGAACTGGGCCACGTAGGCGGCGACCTCAGCCTTCAACGCGGCGGCCAGCATCTGACGGGCGCCGTCGCGGACGATCTCGTCCAACAACGACCGACCAGCACCGCCAGTGCTTTCGTTGGCCTCGATGGCATCGTGAACTACGGTGAGCATGGGCGTACCTTCCCGAACCAGCGCGCCAACGCCGGCTCATGATCGGACCTTCGGATATTCAGATCATCCTCGGGAAGGTGCGCCCACTTTCACGCCCCCTCACCGAGGCTCATCCACAGGTTCTGATCATTGCTCTTCGCCGTGAGACAGTGGTGTCGTGGGGGATAGTGCGGGTGAAGGTACTCGCTCGGCTTTTGTTCGTTTTTGGGTGGCTGCGGCACTCAGTTCCATCGGGTCGGCGATCTCTGCGGTCGCGATGCCCGTCTTGGTCGTCCAGTTGCTCGGTGCCAGCCCATTCGAGGTTGGCGTGGTCAACGCCGCACAGTTTGTTCCGTACGCGGCCCTTGGACTTGTCGCCGGGGTGTATGTCGACCACTGGCGCCGCAAACCTGTGCTGGTGTGGGCCAGCGTGGGGCGTGCTCTGAGCCTGGGGCTGGTTCCAGTTCTGTGGTTGGCCGGCAGTCTGCAGATGTGGATGCTGGTCGTCGCGTTGCTGGCGTTCGGGGCGTTCTCGGTATTCGGGTTCGCCGCCACGCAATCATTGCTTCCCCGACTGGTACCGACGGGACAATTGGTTGCGGCGAACGCGCGTCTCGATCAGGCCGACGCTGCCGCCCAAACCCTCGGCCCGGCGATGGGCGGTGGACTCGTGGGCCTCTTGGGCGCTCCCGCGGCCATCGTCGTCGACGCGATCAGTTACCTCGTCGAGGCTGTGCTGATTGCGAGCGTCCATGCCCCCGAACCCCAACCAGAACCACGCTCGCGCCACCTCCGTCACGAGATCGGCGAAGGCCTGAAATGGACTTACCGCCACCGGACTCTCGGTCCGCTGGCAGTGTCGACACACATATGGTTCCTCGCCAACGGGGCAGCGATGACAGCGCTTTCCCTGCTGGCCCTGCGCTCCATGGGGTTCACCCCCTACGCATTCGGAATGCTATTGACGGTCTTCGGTGTCGCGAGTCTGATCGGGGCCTCGTTGGCACCGTCGACCGGTGACCGAATAGGGGTGGGACGGGTGATCATTCTGGCGCGCACCGCATACCCGATCACGTGGCTGCTCGTGGCCTGCGCCCCTGAATCCAGTTTGGGCGATGCAGTGATTTTCGTTGCGTTGGGATTCCAAGGGATCGCAGCCGGCATCGAGAATGCCAACGAGATGGGCTACTGGCAGACGCTTACACCGGACCGGCTGCTCGGGCGCGTGAACGCCACGAGGCGCTCCATTAATCAGACGATGGGCGCTTTGGGAGCGGTCCTGGGCGGCTTGTGCATCGGCGCCTTCGGTGAGCAATTCACGCTCGCTACCGCTGTCGCTGGTTTCGCGGTCGCAGCGGCCATTGCCGCGTCATCAGCGCTTCGAAGACACGGCAGCTAGGTGGAATACGTCTCACACCAATGCAAGTCGCGCCTCGGTGGGGTGATTCCGCTGTATTCGGTGCGATCGGTCTGTCTGCTGGATCGGCGCTCAGAGATGGGGTCGTGGAAGGCTCGTGGAGTCATCGATGGGTATCGGCGGCTTGGGTGCGGCTTGAGGTCGTTTACGGTGTCAGCTAGGAGATCGGGATTTCGGATTCATCGCCGTCCTCGACATCGTGAATTGTCGCGTTATCGTCCTCGCGTAAACGTCGAGCCCAGCGTTGATAGGCCGATTGCTGCGAGATACCCAGGGCCTCACCTATTTTCGCCCAAGATACGCCGGCCAGATGCGCCTGGAGCACTACGTCGGTGAGCTGCGTTTTGGCTGCTTTAGCTGTCGCGCGCGCCTGACCGAGGGCGTTCGTGGCCACCTGGACCGCGCCGCGGGCGTCGTCGAATGCGGCCGCCGCGGCTCCTAGTGACTCAATGTGGACGTCGTAGGGCCGAACCGGGGGATCGAGGTCGAACAACGTGGGCTCGGAGGTATCCGTGTCCGGTTCGTCTTTGTCGTCGGTGGGGCAAACCTGCGGAGAGTCGGTCGTCATGGTTCGTCCAGGTGGTGTTGTCGGAGTGTGCTTCCGATCGGTGGCGGATGCGTACTGCGCCCAGGTGTTGCCGGCTTCGGCGGCGTGTTTTTGGGTGACTTGGTCGCTGTAGCCGAGCATTTCGGCGACGACCGGTGGCGGTATTTGCGATACGAGTTCGCGAAGGGCTCTGTTGCGTGAGCCCAGCAACTCGATGCCGAGCCATCGAAGCCGATGCATGATTGATTGCGGGTCGAGGTGACGGCCAGCCCGGCTGCTGGGAAACAGCCAGGGCGTGGCGATGGCTCCGCCGGTGGTGCGTTGATTGGGCCGGTTGTAGAGGTGATGGTGCAGCTGGGAGGCGAACGGCTCGGGCACCGGGGTGGGTTCTTTGCCCAGCGCGATACGGGTCTCGGCGCCTACCCGGATGACAGCGGTGGTCTGCAGGCCGGCGATCTTCGTCAACGGCTGCGCGTAGAGCAGCAGCAGGATTCCAGCGATCCGGTAGGGAAGACTCTCGGAGTCGCCGGTGAGGAGTTCTTTGAGCCACGCGAGGCGCTGGTCTTGGGTGATGGTCGGGGATGTTCTGGCTTGTCGGTGCTCGATGGTGATTGAGGTGTTGATCTTGCTGCGTTTGGCCCAGACGAAGAACGTCCGGATCGAATGGCGGGTGGTCGGACCTGAGGCCAGGTATTCATCGACGTCCTGCTGGCTGCAGGTTGAAGCGGTGCGGTCGTGGGTCTGCTCGAGCCAGGTCAGGAATTTGATGGTTTCGGTGATCTCTTGTTGTGCTGCGCGTTTGGGTCCGTCGGTTCCTTGGCCGGGCTTGGACTCGCTGCGCAGGCGGCGCAGGTGGTGCCAGGTGGCGAACTGCTCCACGGGTCCTCGCACTGTCGGGGAGTCGATGGCGTCGAGTTTGGTGGCGAGCCAGCGTTCGAATCGTGCGAGGTGTTCGTCGCGTGGTGGGAGGAGGTGGTGGTGCACCAGCATGCTGCGTAGGTGTTCGATGTGTCGGCCCGGGCCGGCGGTGTCGAGGCCGTCGTGGGTGAGGGGTATTGCGCCGGAGGTGATTCCGCCGAGGAGCTGCAGTACCTGGATGTTGCGCTTCCAGGTGAGGATGCTTTCGGGCCGGTCGACGCCGCAGAGCACTTCGAGGAGGGTTTCCATGGCGGCCGGGTCGGCGGGATGGTGCAGCAGGATTTTGCACAGGTCGTCGCGTAGAGCGCATCGTGCGCATTCGCCGCGGCGGTGGATTTCGCCTTCGTGGCCGCAGGTGCGGCAGGCGTAATCGCCGGGGATGGCGGCGCAGGTCAGGCAGACCGGCCGTGGGTCGGTGCGGTTGAGGCGGCCGGGAAGGACGCCGTCGTGCCCGCAGTTGGGGCAGATGCCGTGGGTGCGCATCGCAGTGTAGAAGCAGCTGTGGCACAGCTGATCGCCGGGCCAGTAGACGCGCAGTGTGTTGGCCTTGCGATGGCAGCGGCTGCATTCGTAGTGACCGGTGGTGACGGGTGGGCGTCCGCGGCGCCTGGATCGTGGCTTGGGATTAATCGGGGCCATCGGTGATGACCCGCGCCCGCCGTGGCCGGACCGACTTGTTGAGTTCGACCACGTTCGGCGGCGGGGTAGCGGCTGCCCCGGATGCGGTCTTCCGGCGTCGGACGTCGGTGGCAGTGACGGTCACCAGGTCCTCCACGCCACAGCCGAGGATGTCGCATAGCGCGGCCATCAGTTGCAGCGAAACACGTTCGGGCCGTTGGTGGACAACACGGTAGACCTGGGGTCGGGAGAGCTGAATGCCACGTTCGGCCAGGCGGGGGATCAGGTCAGTGCTGTTGTGCATGCCATGCGCGGCCATGAGCTCGGCGAGGCGCCAGGTGTAGTCGACTTCGCGTTTCATGATGATTCTTCCCCGAAGGAGAGCGCATCTTTGACGGTCTGATCGAGCATGCGGCGCAGTGTGCGGGTGCGGTAGTCGCTGGATACACCGGTGTAGAGGGATGTGGTGCTGGCGACATCGTGGCCGGCCTGGTCTTGGACGAATTTGGCGTCCCAGCCGTCCTCTATGAGGTGGGTGATGTGCGAGCGGCGAAACGAATGCAGATCCAGTCCGGCCGGCAGATCCAGTTCGTCGCAGTAGCGCCGGAAGCGGCGCAGCAGGGTGGTCTCAGCGATCAGGCTGCCGCGCTCGCTGGGGAACAGGTCAATGCTGTCGTCGATATACGGTTGGCCGTGGGTGAGCCAGTCGGCGATGACTTCGGGTGTCCAGTCGAACACCGTGAACACGGTGCGCCGCTTCGGCGGTGAGCCTTTTTTGGCCTTGCCGTACCGGATCAGAACCGCGCCATAGCGCCCGAATTCGGCGGCGTGCGGATTGCGCGAGAAGTCGACGGTCTGCAGGTGTCGCAGTTCATTGAAGCGCAGCCCGTAGGAGTAGGCCACCTTGAACATCACCGAGTCGCGGTAAGCCGGCAGCCAGCCCTTCTTACGGGCATTGGCAATCAGGGACACTTGCTCGTCGGCATGATCGAAGAAGTCCTGCAGCTCCTTTTTGGTGAAGGGCCGCTTGAGCGGATTCTGCTCGTTGTCTTGGACGTGGGCAGCGGTGTTCCACTCGAAGAACACTTGCGCAGGGTGAGTGCCGAAGCGCTGCTCGCATACCCGATCCCAGCCGTAGTCCGGATCAGCGATGTACGAGCAGAACAACCGTAGGCCGTTCTGGTAGCCGCGCACGGTCGATTGCGCCCGGCCTTTGATGCCGCGCAGATCGGCGAAGAACTCTTCAACCATCGCCGGTGTCCAGGCCCAGGGGTACTCGTTGCAGTGGTCGATGAAGCGGCGCACCAGGGCGATGCGCTTGCTGATGGTCTCGTGGTCGAGGTTGCGGCACAGTTGCTGGTTGCGCCAGCCGTCGAGCATGTCCTCGACGGTTTGGGCCTCCGGATGCAGCAGCGGAACTGACCCGACCAGAACCACGCGACCGCTCTTGTCGACGGGCAATTCAGCCTCCCAGGACGTCTCATCTGATGCATCATTGAATCATCTAATGAATCATTACCACATCGCCGCAGGTAGGTCCATCGCAAAACGAACGTTCGCCGATGCGTGTCGCGGCGGCCAGCCGGAGAGGGGGTCATGCATACTCGTTCGCATCCACCGAAAACCCCTGGTGTCCAGGCTGTTTCATCCATGGGTACCGGGTCGGTAGGCGAGAGTCACACGATTGCTGCGTGATTCATCGGATGAAAATGCAGTGATTTAGTTGACATAACGGAGCTTATCGGCAAATGCGTTGTGCAGCAGGGTAATTCGGCTTAGATAATTGCCAGAGTTGGTTGTCCGTACTATCCGCACTATGCCACACCGTGAGGCCAGATCGCACCCAGACCGCGAAGAAGGTCGCCCTGAGTTCGTTTCGCGCAGGCGCACAGACGGCGGCTTGCGAGCCGCGCTGAGCCCGTGTCAGCATCACTCGGCCACTTCCCGCGGAGCCCTTAAAACCCCTGCCCTACAACGGGTTACGGCTCAATACGTCACTGTGACAAAAAGGGGAGGCCGGCGAGTTATCTAAAGCGGATATATACTGAGTGTCTCGACAGCATATACCAGGAGGTATGGTGACGAAACGGCTGATCGACTTAGACGATGATCTCCTGGCTGCTGCACAGCGTGAACTCAAAACCGCGGGCGTTTCCGACACTGTTCGGATGGCACTCCAGCAAGCGGCAGCCACCTCGGCACGGGCCCGTCAGGTCGCGTGGTTGCAGTCAGGCGCGCTCGAAGACATGGCGACACCCGAAGCGCGTAGGAACGTATGGCGCTGATCGCGCGCTACGTCATCGACACCAGCGCGGCCGCGCGGATGCGGTCGGCGCCGGTCGGCGCTCGGCTGGCGCCATTGATAGAGGCCGGACTGGTCGCAACGACCGCACAGCTGGACGCCGAAGCGCTATACAGTGCGCGTAGCTCCGAAGAGTACGAACAACTTTGGTCCGATCGGCGGTTGGCGTATGAGTATCTGCCGACAGGTGACGAACAGTGGCAAGCGGCACTGGAGGCTCATCGCGCGCTCGCGCGAACGGGCCAGCATCGGTCGGTCGGTATGGCGGATCTGCTGATCGCGGCGGTCGCTGCGCATCACGAGGTAACCGTCATCCACTACGACTCCGACTTTGAGACGGCCGCCGGCGTAATCCCCTTCGAACAGCGGTGGGTTGTGGAACGAGGCACCGTCTGACTGGCGACGCGACCACACAAATGTGGCACACAAATGTGCTCAGCTCTATACTTACCCCATGCAGGAATACTTGAGCAGCACGCAAGTAGCTGATGAGCTGGGGATTAGCAGAGATGCACTCAACTCGGAGATCAGGGCTGGCCGTTTTATTGCCCCGGATGCTGTCGTCGGTGGCCGCTTTCAGGGATGGAGTCGCGAGACGGTGGAGCAGATCCGCCGAGATCGCGAGGGCGGGAATGTCATTCGGTGCGACGTCGCTGGTGTGCGATACCTGATCGCTGAGGTACGAGAGGCGGCCGAAACGGTCCGGGCGTATGGCTTTTCACCCGGAAAGCCCGTCAGCGACGTCTACGTGCAGATTCCGAGAACCTTACTGATCCTCGTCGCGCGGATGGAGTCCGAAATGCGGCGGCTGATTGTCCTCGATCACACGTATGCACGCATCATCACCGGTAGCGATGACCCTCGGCACCACGAAGAGACACCCATCGAGTTCGAGGTGGACCCGGTGAACAGCCTCGTATTCCCGCTAGGGACCGATCCGCAGATGCGCTCGTACCGACTGCGCAACGCTGCCCAACAGTTGGGAGCCGTGGTGACACGGATGCCCGATGTTCTCAAGAGCGCAGAAGCTCGTGCCGTGATGCGGGCGCTGGGCACGGAGCGCGACAAAATCACCGACTACACCGACGAACTGGAACAGGACCTCAACGAGTCCATCGCATAGCACCAGATTAGGCAGTCCATGAGGTATCTTGGTAGGCAACGCCATTGCGCGAAGGCGGACTCCCTCGGTCGCGTTGCAGCTCCCGCCCACATCGGGGTACTGCTACCGAAGATCTCTCCGAGGACCAGGCTCATCGGGTCACGCGCTCCCAACAAAGATCGCACGTTGTTGATGTGGGCGACTACGGGCAAATGTCTTTGAAGGGACTCGTGATTTCCATGGCATCTTCAAATGCGCGCAAGCGCGCGGCGCGTGAACACCAGCAGCGTTTCCCGGGTACACCGTATCCGGTGGCACTACGCGCCGTGTCCCACGGTGAAGAAGCACTCCAAGTCGTGATCGGCAAGGCAGGCGGGCATCCATACTGGGTCGACATTGAAGAGGCTGCGAGCGGAGGCAACGGTCCGCATATTGCGGTGATCGGCACCTCCGAAGTCGGCCGTCGCAGCGTAGTCGATCTAATGATCGACTCGATGTCCGCCCGACCTCCTCAGCGCGGGGTTGAGGTGCTGACGACGCGGGGGGACATTAGCGGTACCGACCACCTGATTGAGGAACGGACTCGTCAGTTACAGCAGTGTGGGGTACGGGATTTCGCTGAACTGCGCAGACGGAGCGCCACCGAGCAGAGCGACCCGGGTGACCGCAGCCATGCGGTAGTCGTGGTGGTCGACGGTGATCGCCTGATGGAGGAGTTCGTCCCGGTTGCAACGAGGGAAGGCCGCGTGACACGGGCAGGAGCCGACGAGTCATTGTCCGCACTGGCCCGCTTGCTGCGGCGCGGTCGTTGCCTGGACGTTCACACAGTACTCAACGTGCGGCAGTTGTCAGGCCCGTGGCTCACGAGTCTGTCTGGGCTCATGTCAAGCGTCGTGGAAGTGGACGAGAGCGGCACTGCCGCCACCTGGCGAAATGTGGGCGTTCGCAGCGCCCCGGTCGATGTGGTGTTGCCAATGAACAACGAAGGAAAGCAGTCGTGATGTCGATGTCATCCCCGGGGTCGCCGGACGCGTATCAGCAGATCGGTGCGCAGTACGTCGCGTCTATGCGTGACGGCCTATTGGGAAAGGTGTTGGAACAGGCCCGGTTTGGGGCGCTCGATCCGGAGTGGCGCAGCAGTGTCGTGCTGCCAAAGGAGCGACTGCAGCCGCAGATGGTCACTGACGATGACCGGGCAGTGGTGATGGAAATCCAGCAGCTGCCGCGCCAGCCGTGGGAACCTGGTCAGGCCACTTGGCGGGTAGCGCTCAACGCGTGGTTCATTGCCCAGTTCGGCATCAGCGAGCGAGCACGGGTACGCAGCGCCCAGACGCAGGTGACGCTACTCGAAATGCAGGGAATGACAGCCATGTCGAAGTTCACTGTCGCCGGCCTGACGGGGACCTATACCGACGACACGGTGCTCGAAGAGCTGACAGCGCTCCCCTACTCGGAGCTGCACGATCCCAACACCGCGGTGCACAGGGCTCAGCGCGATGAACTGATAGCGAGCTATCTTGCTGGGCTCGATGATGCCGGTATCAGCAATGACTGGGCTGAGTGGCTACGGGCGCGGTCAGAAACGTGGGGCAATCCCATGCTGCAGAACAAGTGGAACATCATGTTGAACGGCCCAAGCCTGCGAACAATGTGGCGGCTACCCGATTACTGGCACAACGCTGAGTAACCACAATCGCTGCCACATCCGGTGTTTCTTCCCGAAGGTGGGAACCGCTAACTAGGTAGGTCCTCGTAGTGCAGCAGCACTACGGCGGCCGGAGTTTCCACAACGTGAAACTGAGTGATGGCGGCCGGCAGCTCGTGGGCGCCTCGGTCCAGGTGCTCACGCAGGCAGGGCAGTCGTGGTGAGCGAGGTGGGCCAGGCTGACGAGCAACGTGGTGACAGGTGCGGGATCAAGCATGGTCTCGTAATGGACTGTGAGCAGCGGTAATTGGCTGACGCTGTACGGGTGGCGGTAGAGCGAGGCGTGCGCGGTGGTCACCACAGGGTCAGCCTCGGCGCCGAAGCCGGGAATGTAGAGGGGACGTCCGTCGGTGAGGTGGTCAAGTCGGGATCTGGCGTAGCGGCCCACCTCGGAGGCGAGGACCAGTGGCGGCATGGCGCGGGTGCTCATAGCTCCAGCCCGCCTTGGGAGGTGTGGTGACGGCTGTGTCGGGGTCGGTGGTGCTCCCACCAGGCGTGTTGTTCGGGGGTGAGGCCGTCCTTGTCTGCGGCGGTGCGCTCGGCGGCGGCCTGCTGGTGCGTGGTGGTGTCCTGGGCTGCTTGGCGGGGCAGTAGGGCGGCCAGGCGGGGGTCTTCGTGCCAGCGGTCGCCGTAGACGGAGTGGCCGATCCAGAGCGCGATGGCGGGGGCGGCGGGTCCGGCCAGTTGTAGTGGCGGGGTGTGGTCGTCGGCGAAGGACATGGTGACTGCCCGGCGGTGGGGATCAGGGTAGAACTCAGCCATTTCGCTGTACCAGAACGATGTCCACCCGCCTTGGGGGCGGCTGCACATCAGCCGTTGGTTGGTGGTCAGGACAGCGGCTTCGCGGTAGTTGGTCCATTGGGGTTGGCTGTTGCGGTCGGCATCGCGTCGGCGCCGGTTGTTGACGACACCTTGGCCGGCCATGGCGGCGGCCATCAGGACCGGGTTGACCATGAAGGGGGCTTGGGCGCGTTCGTAGTTCCCGTTGCCGGCGGCCAGGCGGCTGTAGGTGGCGGGGCTGCTGAGGCGGGCGACCTCGTTGGAGTTCAGGAAGGGACCGTGCACGGCCACGGTGGGGGGTTCTTTGCCTGAGCGTAAGGCCGTGGCGGTGCCGACTGCGTAACTCCACCACGGATCGGCTGCGGGCGCTGCTGGAGTGCTCACAGTGCCCTCCCCTCGTCGCCGCGGTGCTGTTGGTCCTCGCGTTGGGCGTCGCGGTACTCGCTGGCGCGGGCCTGTTCGGCGAGTCCTTGGGCGAAGCGGTATTGATCGGCGGTGGCCAGCCCGGATTGTTCGATCAGGAATGGAGTGGGGTTCAGGTGCAGTGACCAGCCGGACTGGCGGCCGGCGGCCAGCAGTCTCTGCTCGGCTTCGGCAGCTTTGGCTTTCGCCGCCTCGGACTGGGCCTCCAGTTGCAGCAGAGTGGTCAAGGTGGTGTGTTCTTCGCGTTTGGCTGCGAGCTCTTCGCCACGGTCGAATGGCTCGACCTCGGTGTTGGT
>NZ_CP079871.1 GCF_025263265.1 Mycobacterium sp. SMC-4
GATTACGGCTGAATCGAATACTGAGGGTTACCAGTAACAGTTGGCAGGTCTGATAACTCATAGTTGACTCGGGCTGGCGGTCCGCGCGACACTTGGTGGCATGGCAACTTCGCGTCTTGGCGCGCTGATCGACCGATACCGCGCTGCTCACGGGGCTAGCGAGTCTGAGCTCGCCCGCCGCATCGGGGTCACGCGGGAGAACTTACGCAAGTGGCGGACGCATGGGACACGGCGACTGCCAGATCATGCCAATCTTGTTGCGACAGCACGGGTTATCGGCCGCCCGTACCGTGAAGTCCTGTCGGCCGCACTGTTTGACACCGGATACCTCGACGGGTCGGCTGACGCGCCCCGTCCCTACAACGAGGTCCTCGCTGACGCCATCGCCGTATTGACCGAAGCGACCCGGCTGACCAACCAGCTCTCGCGGCGTAACGACACCGGTCAATGGGAGACCGATCCAGACCCGAGCGCGTCAGTGCCCATCGACTGGGCTGAATTCGTGACGCTCGCCGTCGCGGGCGCGGCGGCCAACGTGGGCAGCGCCGAAGAAGCGCTCGCCGGCAGACCAGGATCGTGGGAGGCCGACCGGGTTCGGCAAATGCTGCAGGCCACAGCATTCGACGACAAAGACCTGCTGAGGCACCGCACCGAACCGGTGGCCATCGATTTGTGGGTAGAGAGCATTCTGATCTATCTCAACGACAGCAGCGACGACGACTACAGCGACGCGATCACGGAAGTGGATAGCCGAACCAACCAGGTGCCCCTACCGACCGACCTACCACCTGGTCCCTTCTCTCCCGACGACCCACGTATCGCCTCCGTGAAGTGGATCAACGTGGACGACAACGGTTACCTGGCCATCGACTACCGTGGCTGGACCGGCGACCCCACCGACGAGGCTCTGCTGACTGAGCTCGCCGCAGAGGCCAACCGCCGCGACCTCACCAGCGGCGAAATCGCATATGAGCAAGCAATGCAAGACATCTCAGCGATGATCGACGCGCTCGAAGAACAGCAACGCCGCGAGTACGCCGAGTATGCCGGGCGACTGACCGAAGCTATTGAAGTGCAGCTAGCTGCCTTAGAGCTCGCGGTACCCGTCAAAATCACCATCAACCGCGCCCCCAGGGAAGCTGTGTCAGGTGATCTCGACAAGCACGCCCCGCCGCAAGACCCTCGAACGCCTATCGAAGGAGCGATCGAAAAAGCACTTACCACCACGCCTACCCCGGCAAGTCTGCCGGGCACCCCCCTCGATCGCCTCACCTGGGCGCAGCACCAGGGGAAACTGGGCTCCTGAGGGAACTCGCGTACGTCATACGATTGAGTCCCAGGAGCTACGAATTATGAGAGGCATCTTGGACTCCACTTTGCTCATTACTGAGCATCGCGTGCAATCCGCACAGTCGGTGGTATATCTCGTCGAAGGTGAGTACATCTACGCCAAGAAGCCGTGTGCGATACCGGGCGAAGGACTCTCGTTGTTCTTCTTCGGCGAGGGAATCGAGTTTGCCGATTATGACTGCTCCACGAACGTTTGTGGTATCAACCGACTCTAAATCGGGCGAATGCTTGACTATTTCTGGAAAATCTGTGATGACGGACTCTAGTTGCGCTTGAATTTGCGCAACAGCACCTGAAAGCTCTTTATGCGGAAGATATACTTCACCGCCGCCCGTACCACGATATATGGGCCCGATGAGTTTAGTGCCAGGGGTTTTGATCTCGACCGCAACGACACTCCTCGCAACCGTGTTGACGAGGACGAAATCTGCGATTCGACCTCCTCCGCCACCCGCGTTCGTTACTCGTACATGAGCTTGGTCCTTATACAGGGCAACCGGTGCGGCGAACAGCTGTTGTAGAGCAAAGGTGTTGGTTTTGAAGAACTTTTGCCACCACGACTCGCTACCTGCCGCCTTGCCTTCCAGCCCACCACGGAACTGTTCGATCAGGACTTCGAGGGTCACTAGATCAATGTCTTGACGCAGCCTCCCGAAGGCCGGCGGATCCTCCCGAGCCACTGTCCGCGACTCCGCTGACATGCGCCCGACGAGAGCCGCCCGGTCGTCAGTATCGAGTGGGACATCGTCGGTGAGCGCACGGGTAATCGCTTGAATTGTCGGATGCCTGCCGAGTGTGGGTGCCACGCGGGCTTTACCCAGCGTACCGGCTATCGAGTTGAAAGACTCCGTCTCGATTATGCGGGTGGCGACAACTCGCGCTCGGCGGATAGTGAGGTCCACGGTGTGCTTATATTCAGCGAATCGATCAAGTCCAAGGCAAAAAACGTTGCCATTCGACCCCTCGCAATCGGACGCACCGAATCGGACAACATCACACTCTGTGTGGTCCTCGATTGCATAAATGATGCCGCGATATTGTCGGGGGAAACCTAGCCCGTACTGGAAAATCTTCCCAAAGCCATCCGGTAGGCCAACGAGTTCCGCTTCCCCTCGGTACACGTTTTCGCTGACCGGATCATAGGGCTCCCAGGCCCACACCCCGGTGTCGATCTGGACCTCGCTGACTTGCTGGAATTGCTGACCCTCGTTACCCAAGAAGAACGTCTTTGGGAAGATGCGCAGCATCTCAGCAGTGGGATCGAACCTCACCATCTCAATGCCGCCCTTGGACTTTGAGGTGTGATTTGCCGGCCACCACGTCAGCACCAAGACCTCGTCTTCATGGTGTGCGACAACCCGTCCCGCCCCATCGTCGTGTTCCCACTCGGCCCGCATGACCCCATTCTGTGCCCTGTCCTGCGATTCTCCGGGGACTTGCCATACGCGAGTCTGTAGCCCATCCGCATTCGGTTGTTCGGTTTGATGGATTTGAATTGTTGGCCATTCCCGCCGGAGCCAAATCGCGACGTAGCACTTGTGCTACCCTTGTGTGGTGAACACCGTAGGCCTGCGTGAACTACGCCAGGACGCATCCGACCTCGTGCGCCGCGTGGAAGAGGGCGAGGAAATCACCATCACCGTGGCGGGCAGACCAGCGGCCCGGCTGGTAACGGCCAGGCCACGAGCCTGGCGCCAATGGGCCGATATCACGGATCTGTTTGCTGGGCCGGCGGACTCTACGTGGGAGTCCGACCGTGACCGCATCGCTCAGGACGTGCGTGACCCTTGGGCGTCCGCGTGAGGGCGGTGCTCGATACGAGCGTGGTGATCGCCACCGACGTCGGCCCGATCGACGGCGAGCTCGCAATCAGCTGCGTGACCCTGGCTGAGCTGCATTTCGGGGTTCTCGTGGCCAAGAACCTCGATGACCGGGCCGAGCGCCTCCGCCGACTCCTGCTGCTGCAACGCACATTTGACGCACTCCCGCTCGATGAAGCGGTAGCCGCCAGCTACGGCCAGATCGCGGCTGCCGTAGTCGACGCGGGACGCCGACCCCGTGCCCGGTCGATGGATTTACTCATCGCGGCCACCGCACACGCGCACTCGGCCACGCTCTACACGCGCAATATCGACGACTTCGCAGGACTCGGAAACCTGATCGAGGTCCGTGAAGTGTGACCGCCGCCCGCATCGCCGTCACCATCAGGGAGGACGCCCCGTGAGCACTGTGTATTACAACGAAGAAGCCTTTTTCGACGCTTGGCGCAAAGGCGTACGGATCGCCGGGCCGCTCTATTTCGGCGACGGCCACGCGGCGAACGTCGAGACAGCCAAGAGCAAGTACGACCTGGCGCCGGACTACGACGCCGTCGTGAGCGCCCTAGGTGTAACTCCCAGACAGGTTGTGAACGGCGTGGTGAGCGGAAGTAGGTGAGGACCTCCGGTATCGGTGTGGTTACCAAACACGCACATCCGATTACCGAGAGGTCCTCATGGTCCACGCTAATGCTTCGTTGACTCCTCGTGGGCGGTTGCGGCTTGCGCAGGCGGTTGTTGATCAGGGCTGGAGTTTGCGGCGCGCGGCTGAGCGGTTCCAATGTTCGGTGGCCACAGCCAAGAAATGGGCCGACCGTTATCGCGACGGTGGCGAAGCAGCGATGGTAGACCGGCCCAGCCGGCCGCATCGCAGTCCGTTGCGGTTGCCGAAACGACGTGAGCGGCGCATCGTCAACCTGCGCTTCACCCGGCGCTGGGGCCCACATGGGGTCCCGGTAGTAATGGCGCAAAAAACAACGAGGTTCGCGTAGCGCCTGGTCGGCGGTGATTTCTCGGTTCGGGCTGCGGGCCGGGGTGGTTGGTGCTTGGCTTGGCTGCCGATGAGGTTGGTCGGCGTTTTGGAGGCTGGGGTTCGTGGCGACGCGGGTATTCGCGGACGAGGAGTTGCAGCGCCTGCGGGAGTTCCCGGAGATCAGTCGTGAGGAGTTGTTCCGGTACTTCACGCTGACCCCGGCGGATCTGGCGTTCGTTGCTCCGCAGGGCAGGGGCCCTGCGGTCCGTCTGGGCCTGGCGGTGGCGTTGTGCACCTTGCCGTGGCTGGGGTTCGTGCCGGACAAGGTGTCGTCGGCGCCGCCGGTGGCGGTGGCCCGGTTGGCGGATCAGCTGAATGTCGATGCGGTGCAGCTTCGTTCGTATGGCAAGCGGGCGCAGACGCGGACCGAGCATGTGCGGCTGGTGGCCCAGTATCTGGGGTGGCGGCCTGCCGGGTCGATGGAGTTGAAGGAGCTGGATGAGTTCCTTCTGGCGCGGGCGATGGAGCACGATTCGCCGACGCTGTTGTTCCGGCTGGCGTGTGAGTACCTGATCTCGGCGCGGGTGATCCGGCCGGGCCCGGACACGGTGGTCCGCCGGGTCGCGCATGCTCGCACGCAGGCGCAGCGGGAGACCTATGACCGGTTGGCGCGCGAGTTCACGCCGCAGCGGTGTAAGGAACTGGATGCGTTGCTGGTCGCCGACCCGTCTATCGGGATGTCGCGGTTGCGGTGGTTGTCGACCGGCCCGGTGGAGGCGTCGGCGACCGCGGTGAAGGCCGAGGTCGAGAAGCTGGTGTTCCTGCGCAACCTGGGCGCGGATGAGCTGGATATGTCGGTGCTGCCGGCGGAGCGGCGGCGGTTCCTGGCGACTGTGGGCCGACGCTTGACGGGCCAAGCCTTGGAACGCCGGGATCCGCAACGCCGCTACCCGATCCTGCTCACGGTGTTGGCTCAGTCGGCCACCGATGTGCTCGACGAGGTGGTGCAGCTGTTCGATCAGGCGATCTCGGCCAGGTTGAGCAAAGCCGAACGCCGGATGCGCGACGAGCTCGCCGAGCGCGGTAAGGCCGGAGAGGATCGGCAGGGGTTGCTCGACGACTTGCTGGCCATCATCACCGACACGCAGATCCCTGACGAGGAGATCGGCGGCCTGATCCGGGGCGATCGGATCGGATGGGAGCGGTTGCGGGCCGCGGTCGCGCAGGCCAAACCTCGGCTGCCGCGCGATCACGGGCACCTGGCCGCTCTGGACAGCTCGTACTCCTATCTGCGGCAGTTCACCCCGCAGGTGCTGTCGACAGTCCGGTTCGCCGGCGGCACCGCGGCGATCGAGCTGCTGATCGGGGTGCACATGCTGCGGGAGCTGAATGCGACCGGTACCCGCAAGGTGCCCGACGACGCGCCGACGGGGTTCGTGCCGACGAAGTGGCGCGGCTACCTCGACGAGGCCCGCAAAGCCGGCAACACCACCGCCTATCGGCACTACTGGGAGCTGTGCGTGCTGCTGGGGCTGCGGGACGGGTTGCGCAGCGGCGACGTGTTCGTGCCGGGGTCGCGCCGCTACGCCGACCCGGCCGCTTACCTGCTGACCCCGCAGGCGTGGGAGCCGCAGCGTGACGAGTTCTGCCGCCTGGTCGGCAAGTCCGCTGATCCGGCCCGCGCCCTGGCGACCGCCACCGACGAGCTGCACGACGCTATGAGCGAGTTGGAGAAGGTGCTCGCCGACGGCGACGGCCCGGTCCGTCTCGATGAGGCCGGTGACCTGGTGGTCTCGCCGCTGTCGGCAGAAGACGTTCCGGCCGAAGCGGTGGCGTTGAAGCAGGAGTTGACGGAGATGCTGCCGTTCGCGCCGATCGTGTCGCTGTTGATCGAGCTGGACAAACGCACCGGCTACCTGGACTGCTTCACCCACGCCGGCGGTAAGCAGTCCCGCACCCCGGAGTTGAAGCGCAACCTCATCGCGGTGCTGCTGGCCTACTCCACCAACCTGGGTCTCACCCGTATGGCGGAGGCCTCCGGCATCTCCTACGACATCCTGGCCTGGACTTCGGAGTGGTATGTGCGGGAGGAGACGCTGCGGGCGGCGAACCTGACGATCATCGACTACCACCAACGCCTGCCGCTGACCCCGATCTTCGGGGCCGGCACCCTGTCCTCCAGTGATGGGCAGCGGTTCCCGACCCGTGGCAAATCGGTCACTGCCAGAGCGTTGAGCCGCTATTTCGCGAACGAAGGACTGAGCACGTATACCCATGTCACCGATCAGCACGCCACCTACGGCACGAAGGTCATCGTCGCGACGAGACGTGAAGCTCACTACGTGCTGGACGAAATCCTCGGCAATGCAACGGATCTGCCGATCACCGAGCATGCGACCGACACGCACGGCGTCACCCTGGTGAACTTCGGGCTGTTCGACCTGCTCGGGTTGCAGCTCTCGCCCCGCATCCGGGACCTGGGCCGGATCACCCTGTACCGGGCGGCGCCGCGAGCCCAGGTCGAGTCCGCGTTCCCGCACGCGGGCCCGCTTTTGACCCGGCGGTGCAATCTCGATCTGATCGCCGAGCACTACGACGACCTGCTCCGGCTGGCCGGGTCGCTGAAGTTCGGGCACGCCACCGCGTCGCTGCTGGTCGGCAAGCTGTCGGCGTCGGGCCGGCAGAACGCCCTCGCGGCGGCGCTCAAGGAGTACGGGGCGCTGCGGCGCACGATCTACGCCGCCCGGTATCTGTCCGACCCGGGCTATCGACGCAAGATCTCCCGCCAGCTCAACAAGGGCGAATCCCTGCACGCGCTCCGCCGCGACCTGCTCTACGCGCATGAAGGAACCGTGCGCGCGAGGCACCTGGAGGGACAGACCGAACAGGCATGGTGCCTCACGTTGGCGACCAACGCCGTCATCGCCTGGACCACGGAGTATTACGGTCTGGCGACCGAACAGATGCGGCGGGCCGGGCGGCGCATCGATGACGAGGTGCTGGCGCACATTTCTCCGGCGCACAGCGAGAACATCAACTTCTTCGGCGCCATCGAGGTCGACATCGACGCCGAACTGGCCCAGCTCGGCCCCACCGGGTACCGGCCGCTGCGGGTCCGCGACACCCTCTTCTGACCGCCGGCTACCACCTTCCGGGAGAGGGTGCTGGGGCGTAGCTGGGCACATCGGTGGCCTGGGTTGGGTCAGCGACAGCGTGGTGGTTCGGTGGCGGTGAGGACGCGGTCGCTGATCGGGCGCAGCTGGGCGTAGGCGTCGGCGACGGGCAGCACGAGCCCGGTGGGGTGCCGGCTCTGCCAGTCGGCGGCCGCCACGGCGGTGGCGAAGTAGCGGCCGGGGTTGCAGGTGGTGGCGCGGACCCGGGTCGGGTCGAGTTCGTCGGGGCCGGGTACAGAGATGACCGCGGTGGCCGGGTCGAGGCCGCTGACCCCGGAGGCCGGGTCAACGGACAGTCGGATGGTGGTTCCGGTTGCGGCGCAGGTGGATTCGACGGTGGCGGGGCGACCGATGATGGCGGGGAACAGCAGGGTGTCGGCGGCGCACCAGGTGTAGAGCTGGTGGCCGTCGACGGTGAACCGGTGCGGGGTGGGATTGAGGGTCAGGCCCCAGCCGAGGATGCGGTGCCGGTCGTCGTATTCGATGTCCGCGGCGGCGGGCGCGTTCTCGACGTCGGCGACGCTGGCGCCGGCGGCGGTAGCGAGCTGTTCGATGGTGATCGGTTCACCGGCCGCGAGCAGCCGCATCGCGGTGCCCATCAGGTTCGTTCCCGTATTGGCGGTGGAGTCGAACAGTGTGTCGACGATGGTGGTGGCGAACGGGTTGGTCGTCATCGCTGGTGTCCCCTCGGAGCGTGTAGTCACGGGTGTGGGATCGAGTGTCGGGCTTGCCACCGCAGGGAAGGTCAAGCGCCGCAGCCGCATGTCCTCGGATCCGGCACCCACGGCGGGGCGGCGGCTCGGTCGTGGCTGGTCGCCCGGGTCAACGCGTCGTGGTGGTGGTGTTCGAACTCGTCGATGCGGCGGCGCTGCTCGTCGAGGTCGCGGATGCGGTCCTCGATCCGGGTCCGGGAGCGGGCCAGTAGTTCGGCCAGCTGCGGTCCGACCGGCCGGGCGCTGTCGTCGCAGGTGGCGGCGAGCTGACGGATTTCGGCCTCCGTGAGGCCGAGGCCGCGCAGGGTGGCGATGACCTCGACGCACCACAGCGCGTGTTCGTCGAAGAGCCGGTATCCGGCCCGGCTGCGGCCGAGGCTGTAGATCAGGCCCAGGTCGTGGTGGCGGCGTAGTACTTTCGCCGGCACTCCGGTGCGGCGGGCCAGGTCTCCGATGGTCATCACCGGTGTGTTCATGACGGCTCGATCCGGTCCTCAGCCCGCGCAGCAGGACAGCTTGGCGACATCGGCGGTGAAGGTTTGGGCGGTGAGTTTCAGCGCTTCGGCCATGGTCAGATACGGCGCCCAGGTGCGGGCGAGCTGGTCGACGGTCATGCCCGCGGTGATCGCGTACCCGGCGGCGGTGATCAGATCCCCGGCACCCTCGGCGACGGCGTGCACGCCTAGCACCCGCCCGGTCCCGGCCTCGGCGACGAGTTTGACCACACCACGGGTGTCCCGGTTGACCAGGGCACGCGGCACGTTCGCACCGGTGAGCAGCCGCGACTCGGTCCGTAATCCGGCTGCGGCGGCTTGGCTGTCGGTGTGGCCGACCGCGGCGATGGCCGGGCTGGTGAATGTCACCCGCGGCAGCGCCGTGTAGTCCAGGGTGCGGCCGGCGTGCCCGAGGGCGTTGCCGGCGGCGAGTGTGCCCTGCGCCGCCGCGACGTACACGAATTGGGGGCCGCCGGCCACGTCGCCCGCGGCCCAGATCCGCGGGTTGCTGCTGCGCTGGTGGGCGTCGACGACGACGGCGCCGCGGTCGTCGGTGCGTACCCCGACCGCCGCCAGATTCAATCCGGGGGTGTCGGGGCGGCGGCCGGTGGCGATGAGCAGCTGGGCGGCCCGCAGTTCGGTGGTGGCCCCGTCGGCGGTGCGGACGGTGACGAGTTTCTCGCCGCCCTCGGCCAGTGCCTTGTCGAGGGTGGCGCCGGTGAGCACGGTGATGGCTTCGTCGGCGAACACCTGCGCGATGGCCCGGGAGATCTCGGGTTCCTCGAACGGCGCCAGCCGATCCAGGGCCTCGATCACCGTGACCCGGGTGCCGAGCCGGGCGAACAACTGTGCCTGTTCGAGACCGATGGCGTTGCCGCCCACCACGATCAGCGACCCCGGCAGGACGTCGAGCTCCATCGCGGTGGTCGAGGTCAGATACCCCGCCTCGGCGAGCCCGTCGGTCGGCGGCGCCCACGGCGCGGCGCCGGTCGCGATCAGGTACTGATCGGCGTCGATCACCCGCGGGCCATCGGCCCCCTGCTCGACCCGCAGCACCGGTGCGTCGGTGGTACCGGTGAAGACGGCGGTTCCCGAGACGATCTCCCAGCCGTAGTCGGCGGCCAGGTCGAGGTACTTCTCGCCGCGAAGCCGGTCGACCAGCGCGTTCTTGCCCGCGATCAGCTCGGCGAAGTCCACCGGTGCCCCGGTCGCCGCCAGCCCCGGGAACCGGTCGGCGCTCGCCGCGGTGTGCCGGGCCTCCGCGGCGGCCAGCAGCGCCTTCGACGGCACGCAGCCCACGTTCACGCAGGTGCCGCCGATCGCGGCGCGCTCGACCATCACCACCCGTTTGCCGAGGTTGACCGCGGCGATGGCGGCGGCGAACGCCGCCGAACCGGAACCGATGATCGCCAGATCGGCGCGCGGGGATGTCGTGGTCACGGCGGGTTCTCCTTGCTGGGGGACTCCGGTCACGGAACAGGTTGCTATTCGCGTTGACGAATATCTCCGGACATCATACTATGCGCTTATCCGAATAGTTCAACTTTCTTCTTGTGGAGGCGATCCCCTTGCCCCGGTCCACGACCGCCGCCGTCACCGCGCCCGGTGGCGAGACGGCCTGCACGCACCTGGATGCGACGGCGAAGTTCTTTCGCGCGCTGTCGGATCCGACGCGGTTGAAGCTGCTGGAGTTCATCTTGGCCGCCGAGCGCACCTCCGCGGAGTGTGTCGAGCATGCCGGGATCTCCCAGCCGCGGGTGTCGGTGCACCTGTCCTGCCTGGCCGACTGCGGTTATGTGACCGCGCGCCGTGACGGCAAGAAGCTGCGCTACTCCGTCGGCGACCCACGCGTCGCGGACCTGGTGATGCTGGCCCGCTCCCTCGCCGCCGACAACGCCGCCGCGCTGACCTGCTGCACCCGCATCGACACCGCTCGTGTGAACGGAGCAGGACATTGATGAACGTACGCAACAACTCCACGGGGATCGGCGGCCCGCTCGCGGTGGTGGGTGCCGCCGTGGCCATGATCGTGTGCTGCGCCGGACCGGCCTTGATCGCGGCCGGTGCGCTCACCGCCCTCGGCGGTGCGCTGCGCAGTTGGGGACCGATCGTGGCCGCCGCGGTGATGGTCCTCGCCGCCGTCGGCTACACCGCGCGCCGTCGTAAGCCGCCGCAGCGAGGGACAGTCCGCGGACTGCTGGGCACCCGCCGATCGCATCAGCCCAACGCGTCGACCGATCGGAGTTCCCAGCCGTGACCACGCCGATCACCCGACGCACGGTGAGCGCGGCGCTCGCCGCCCTGGCGGTCACGGTGCTGGCTGCCTGCGGCACCGACACCGCCTCGCCCCGCGCCGCCACCGACCCCGTCACGGTCACCGCGCTGTCCGGGGCGCCGGTGACCGTGCCCAGCGGCAAGCCGACGGCGATGTTCTTCTTTTCGGTCGGCTGCGGTGAATGCGTGGGCGGCGCGAAGTCGCTGTCGCAGGCTGCGCGACAACTCGGTGACACCGCCGCTTTCGTCCTGGTCGACATGGATCCGGCCGAACCTGCCCAGGTCGTCACCGACTTCCAGCAGCAAACCGGGACCGACACCGTGCCCGCGGTCATCGACACCGATGCGACCCTGACCAAGCGGTACTCCGTGGCCGCCCTGTCGACCCTGCTCGTCGTCGACCCCGGCGGTGCGGTCGCCTACCGGGCCGCCGACCCGTCCGCCGATCAGATCACCGCCGCGCTGGCGAAGGCCGGGGACCGGTGAACGGGCTGCTGGCCTTGGCGTTCACCGCGGGCATGCTCGCCCCGGTCAATCCGTGCGGTTTCGCGCTGCTGCCGGCCTGGATCACCCACACCCTCGGCGACACCGCCACCGAACCGCTCGGGGTACGCACGGCGCGGGCGCTGCGAACCGGCGTCGCTTTTACCCTCGGGTTCGCGGGCACCCTGGCCGTGGCGGGGCTGGCCATCAGCGCCGGTGCCCGCGCGCTGATCAGCGCCGCGCCGTGGCTCGGTCTGGTCGTCGGTGTCGCCCTGGTATTGCTCGGTGTCGTCATGTTCACCGGCCGCGTGCTCGGTCTGCGACTGCCCACCCGAGCGCTGCGCCCGGCCACCGGGCCGGGCGGCACAACCGGGATCGTCCTCGCCGGGATCGGCTACGCCGCGGCGTCGCTGTCGTGCACGTTCGGGGTGCTGCTGGCCGTCATCGCCCAGGCCCAGGCCACCGCGGGCTGGGGTGCGCTGCTCGCGGTGTTCGTCGCCTACACCCTCGGCGCCGCGACGATCCTGCTGCTGGTCAGCCTCGCCGCCGCGGCCGCCGGTACCGCGCTCACCCACCATCTCGCCGCCCTCGCCCGGCACGGCACCCGCATCACCGCGACCGTGCTCATCCTCACCGGCGCCTACCTGGCCTGGTACTGGCTGCCCGCCGTCACCGGCGACACCACCGGCACCAACGGATTCGCGGCCCTGTCCACCACCGCCAGCACCTGGCTGCAGAACCACACACCACTGATGGCGACGATCGCGGCACTGACCGTGCTCACCGCCGCCGTCACCGTCCTCGCTCACCGCATGATCCGGCGCCGCGTTACCGATGCCGCACCCGTCGACTGCTGCACCCCGACGACCGTCATCGAGGAAGGGCGCCCGCAATGACCGAACGCTACGACACCCTCGTGCTCGGCGGCGGAATGTCCGGGCTGCCACTGGCGCTGCGCGCCGCCCGCCACGGCCGGGTCGCCTTCGTCGAGAAGGAACTGCTCGGCGGGACCTGCCTGAACCGGGGCTGCATCCCCACCAAGACGATGATCGCCTCCGCCGCCGTCGCCCATCAGGCCCGCCGCGCCGCCGAGTTCGGCGTCCGCGTCGGCGGTCCGGTCACCGTCGACCTGGCCGCCGTGGTGGAGCGTAAGAACACCCTCGTCGATTCCATCCGGGCCGGATCGTATCGGGCCGTCGAAAAATCCGCCGACCTCGACTTCTACCACGCCGCAGGACAATTCACCGGTAACCGGCGCCTCACCGTCGACGGCACCACCCTGACCGCGGACCGGATCATCCTCGCGACCGGCACCCGCACCACCCTCCCGGCCATCGACGGCTTGGATGCCGTGCCCTACTACACCTCCCGCACGCTGCTCGACCTCACCGAACTACCCGCCCACCTGCTCGTCGTCGGCGGCGGCTACGTCGGCTGCGAATTCGCGCAGATGTTCCGGCGATTCGGCGCCGAGGTCACCATCGTCCAGCGCGCCGACCGGCTGCTGCCCGGGGAAGACCCCGACATCAGCGCCGCCGTCGCCGACGGCATGACTGCCGACGGCATCACTGTCGCGACCGCCACCACCTGTACTCACGCCGCCGGGACGGCCGGCAACATCCGGATCGGCTGCACCGGCACCGAGACCGCCGAGATCACCGGCAGCCACCTGCTGCTCGCCACCGGGCGCACCCCCAACACCGACGCCCTGGGCCTGGAACACCTCGACCTGCAACCCGACCCGCACGGCTTCCTCACCGTCGGCGACACCCTGAACACCTCCGCCGACAACGTGTGGGCGATCGGCGACCTGCGGGGCGGGCCGATGTTCACCCACACCGCCCGCGACGACGCCGACATCGTCTACCGCACCGTCTACCGCGACCAGGACCGCACCACCACCGGACGTGTCGTGCCGCACGCGGTGTTCACCGACCCCGAAGTCGGAGCCGTCGGCCTGACCGAACCCGCCGCCCGCGCAGCCGGCTACGACGTGATCATCGGCCGCCAGAACTTCACCGGCGTTGCCAAAGCACGCGCCATCGGCAACACCCGCGGCCTGGTCAAATTCGTCGCCGACGCCGCCACCGACCGGATCCTCGGCTGCCACATCGCCGGACCCGACGGCGGCGACCTCGTCCACGAAGCCGTCATCGCCATGACCTGCGGCGCCACCTACGGCCAACTCGCCGCCGCCATCCACATCCACCCCACCCTCGCCGAAGCCGTCAACGCCGCCGCCGGCGGCGTCCACCGACCCGCCGCCGACTGATCCCACAGATAACACCCTGTTATCTGTGGCACCATGAAACCCGGCCTGCGACGACTCCGCTCCGGCGGTGCGCGAAGCGGCCCTGTTATCTGTGGCAAGCAGGCCAGGGAGGTCACAATGTTGTCGTCCGGGATCACCGTCCGCGCCGCCGGCGACGGCTTCCTCGACTCGATCCGCTCCCCGAACACCCGCCGCTCCTACGCCATCGCCGTCGATAAGACCACCGCCAGGCTCGGCGAGGCCCGGCCGCTGGCCAATGTCGCCGACGACGAGATCGGCGAAACCCTGGAAACTTTGTGGGGCGAGGCGGCGGTCAACACCTGGAACGCCCGCCGCGCCGCGGTCGCGTCTTGGCTGGCGTGGTGCCGCGAGCACGGACACCTCGCCCCGGCGGTCCCCGCGTGGGTGAAACGCTCCACCCCGCCGGACTCGGCCACCCCGGTGCGCTCGCGCACCGCGATCGACCGGCTCATCACCCGCCGCGACATCGACCTGCGGGATAAGACGCTGTGGCGGATGCTCTACGAAACATGCGCCCGCACCGAGGAACTGCTCCAGGTCAACATCGAAGACCTCGACCTGGCCGGGCGGTGCTGCCCGGTGAAGTCCAAGGGCGCCAAGCCCCGCACCCGCCGCCGCGGCGCCGCCCATCACGAGTACGCGCACGAGCTCGTGTACTGGGACGCGGGTACCGCCCGGCTCCTGCCACGCCTCACCAAGGGCCGCACCCGCGGACCGCTGTTCGTCACCCACCGCCGACCCGGACCCCGCAAAGCCGTCGCCGACCGCGACATCTGCCCCGACACCGGCCTGGCCAGGTTGTCCTACGGCCAGGCCCGCGCCCTGCTCGATGCCGCCACCGCCACCAACGGACCCGGCACCGGCTGGGACCTGCACGAACTCCGGCATTCTGGCCTGACGCATCTCGGCGAGGCCGGAGCCAGCCTGCTCGAGCTAATGGCCAAGTCCCGCCACCGCAAACCCGACAACCTGCGCCGCTACTTCAAACCCTCACCGGCGGCCATGCGCGGCATCACCAGCCTCCTCGGTCCCGACCGCGGCCACCGATAGCGGCCACCAACAACGACTCGTCCGTCTACCCGGACCAGGCGCTACGCGAACCTCGTTGTTTTTTGCGCCATTACTGCCGGGACCCCGGCGTCACCGGGCAGATCATCGTGCGCGGTGACAGCGCCTATGGATCGCGGGCGGTGATCCGGGTATGCCGCCGCTACGGGGCGGTGTTCTCGCTGGTGCTGACCCGCAACGCCGCGGTGCAACGCGCCATCGACAGCATTCCCGAGAACGCCTGGACCCCGGTGAAATACCCGGGTGCGGTGCTCGATCGCGAGACCGGGGCCTGGATCTCTGATGCCGAAGTCGCTGAAGCCGTCTACACCATGGCCAAAACCGGCACCTATGAGGCGGTCACCGCCCGGCTGATCGTGCGCCGGGTCAAAGACGCCAACCAACCCCAAGACGGGCTGTTCCCGATCTGGCGGTATCACCCGTTTTTCACCAACACCACCGAGTCGGCCACCGACGCCGACATCACCCACCGCCGCCACGCCATCATCGAAACCACCTTCGCCGACCTCATCGACGGCCCCTTGGCCCACATTCCCTCCGGGCGCTTCGGCGCCAACAGTGCCTGGGCCGTCTGCGCCGCGATCGCCCACAATCTGCTGCGCGCCACCGCGACCCTGGCCGGGACCCGTCACCGCACCGCGCGCGGGGCGACCCTGCGCCGTCACCTGGTCAATATCCCGGCTCGTCTGGCCCGACCCCAACGACGACCGATCCTGCACCTACCCCGGCACTGGCCCGCCGAACCAGCATGGATGACCCTGTGGCACAACACCATCGGCCACCGATCCAGCGCCTGAACCACCGACCACCCGACCCGACAACCAGGAACCCGACAGGAAAAGCTGGACAGACCAGCGGCCTCGTCATGCCCACCACCAGCCCGGATCAAGACCATCAGCTCAACCGGCCACCACACCGTCGGTCGGTGGAATCAGGCTTAGTGAGAGGAATGATCAGAACCTGTGGATGAGCCTCGGCGTGGGGGCGTGAAAATGAGCGCACCTTCCCGAGGATGATCATCACGGAATCAGGTATTCGATCAAGACCGGCGTTGGCGCGCTGGTTGGGAAGGTACGCCCATGCTCACCGTAGTTCACGACGGCGCGGAGGCCAACGACAACACCGACAGTGGTGCTGGTCGGTCGTTGTTGGATGAGATTGTCCGTGATGGCGCTCGGCAGATGCTGGCCGCGGCGTTGCAGGCCGAGGTCGCCGCCTACGTGGCGCAGTTCGCTGACCAGCGCGATGACAACGGCCACCGATTGGTGGTCCGCAACGGCTACCACCAGCCGCGCGAGGTGCTGACCGCAGCCGGTGCGGTGCAGGTGAGGGCCCCGCGGGTCAACGACAAACGTGTCGATCCCGACACTGGTGAACGCAAGCGGTTCTCCTCGGCGATCCTGCCGGCCTGGGCGCGCAAGTCCCCGCAGATGTCCGAGGTGTTGCCGCTGTTGTACCTGCACGGGTTGTCGAGCAGCGATTTCACCCCGGCCCTGGAGCAGTTCCTCGGCTCCGGTGCCGGGTTGTCGGCATCGACGATCACCCGGCTCACGTCGCAGTGGCAAGATGAGGCCGCCGCGTTCGGTCGTCGCGATCTGTCGGGCAGCGACTATGTCTACCTGTGGGTCGACGGCATCCCCCTCAAGGTCCGCCTGGACCAGGAAAAGCTGTGTCTGCTGGTGATGCTCGGTGTGCGCGCTGACGGCCGCAAGGAGCTGGTGGCGATCAGCGACGGCTACCGTGAATCGGCCGAGTCGTGGGCCGATCTGCTGCGCGACTGCAAACGGCGCGGCATGACCGCCCCGTGCTCGCCGTCGGTGACGGTGCACTCGGGTTCTGGAAAGCGGTCCGTGAGGTGTTCCCGGCCACCAAAGAGCAGCGCTGCTGGTTCCACAAGCAAGCCAATGTTCTTGCCGCACTGCCGAAATCAGCACACCCGTCGGCCCTGGCGGCACTCAAGGAGATCTACAACGCCGAGGATATCGACAAGGCCCAGCTCGCGGTCAAGGCCTTCGAGGTCGATTTCGGCGCCAAGTACCCCAAGGCGGTCGCCAAGATCACCGACGACCTCGATGTGCTGCTGGAGTTCTTCAAGTACCCGGCCGAACATTGGATCCACCTGCGCACGACGAACCCGATCGAAAGCACCTTCGCCACAGTGCGACTTCGGACCAAGGTGACAAAAGGCCCGGGATCGCGAACGGCCGGACTAGCGATGGCCTACAAGCTGATCGACGCCGCCTCGGCCCGCTGGCGCGCCGTCAACGCCCCGCACCTGGTCGCCCTGGTCCGCGCCGGCGCGGTCTTCCACAAAGGCAAACTGCTCGAACGCCCCACCGACATCACCCCACCAACACCGCCCTCAGACGACGATCAGGACGCCGGAACGGAGGTCGCCTGAAACACCCCGATCCACAGGTATTGACAATTCCTCCAAGTGACGATTCGCGAGGTGAGAGTGCGAGGTGGGCAGGATGGATTCCGCCGCTGATCGTTGAACGGCGGACCCTTTGCTGATGCTTTCTCAGCTTCAACTGGGGGATCGGTCGCGTCTATCCCTCCACCGCGGCGCGGACTCCGATTCGCGCCAGATGTCATGGCAGTCACCACTTTTTCGACGGCTAGCGACGGTGTCGCGTTTTGTCAGAAGCCGCCCGACAGCACAGCGATCGCTGCTGCGGCGGCCCGTGGGTCACAGCAGCCGGACGATGCCGCGGGCAGCCACCTGCAGGGCGCCGAGCAGTCGCTGGCGACCTCGCTTCAACGACGGAACTACGACGGCGATCGCGGCCACCACAGCGTCGTCGGACTGCCGGACGATCGGCACGGCCAGTGAACAGGCGCCTAGCGACATCTCTTCCACGGTGGTAGCCAACCCCTCGCGCCGCACCCCCTCCAACTGTCGGGACAGCACCGCAGGCTGGGTGATTGTGTAGGGAGTAATCGGAGTCAGATTGGCAAACACCTGATCCTGGACTTCGCGTGGCGCGTGCGCCAACAGCACCTTGCCGACGCCGGTGCAGTGCATCGGCAACCTGCTGCCGACGGTGCTAACGATCGGCACGGATGCCCTACCCATCATCCGCTCGAGGTACAATACTTCGTTGCCGTCGCGTACCGCGAGGTGCACGGTGGCGAGCGTTGCCGCGTAGACATCGTGCAAGAACGGCTCTGCGACCTGCCGTAATCCGCCTCCGACCGGGGCGAGCAGCCCAGCGCTCCACATCAGTCGGCCGACCTCGAAACGACCGTCCGTGCGGCGCTGCAACGCCCCGCCCGCAACCAGTTCGGCAGCCAGCCGGTGGGCCGTGGCCATCGGCAGGCTGGCCCTACCCGCCAGTTCGGACAGCGTCAGTGTCCGGTGCCACTCATCGAAGGCGGCGACCATGCGCAGCAAACGAGAAGCGACGCTGGTGCCGGGCGTTGAGGTATTTCCCGCCACTCACGGATCCTTTCCGCTCAGTGGTAATCTAGCGTAGGTCAGTCGCCGAGGAGCCAATAGTGTCAAGGCTATGACAGCAGTGATCGACCCCGATCCCGACGGCGGGTTGCCGAGGCAGCAGGCGATCAGCGCGGAGATCGAGGCGATCGAGTCCGAGTATCAGCGCGCTGGCATCGAGGAGACGCAGCCGCGGCTCGGCTACGCGCCCTACCGCAGCAGCCTGCTGCGTCATCCCACGAAGGACCTACACCACGCTGACCCGGAGGGCGTCGAGCTGTGGACGCCCTGCTTTTCCGAACGCGACGTGCATCCGCTTGAATCGGACCTCACCATCCAGCACTCAGGCGAACCCATCGGCGAACGGATAGTGGTGACCGGCCGGGTGGTCGACGGCGACGGACGGCCGGTGCGACGTCAACTCGTCGAGATCTGGCAGGCCAACGCCGGCGGTCGCTACATCCACAAGCGTGATCAGCACCCGTCCGCGATCGACCCCAACTTCACCGGCGTCGGCCGCTGCCTGACCGATGACGACGGAAGCTACCGCTTCACCACGATCAAGCCAGGGCCGTATCCGTGGAGGAACCACCGCAACGCTTGGCGCCCAGCCCACATCCACTTCTCGGTGTTCGGAACGGAATTCACGCAACGGCTGATCACCCAGATGTACTTCCCCGGCGACCCGTTGTTCGCGCTGGACCCGATCTATCAGTCGATCACCGACCGAAAGGCCCGAGACCGACTGATTGCCAACTACGACCACGACGTCACCACCCACGAATGGGCCACCGGATACCGGTGGGACATCATCCTCACCGGCGCGACGCGCACTCCGACCGAGGATCCCCACCGCGGAAGCGAACACTGATGAATACCCTGCTCACCGCCACCCCGGGGCAGACCGTCGGACCCTTTTTCGGTTACGCACTCCCGTTCGACCGGTGCGACCAGCTGGTTCCGGCCGGCTCACCGGGTGCCGTCCAGCTTTCCGGCTTGGTCCTCGATGGTGACGGCCAGCCTGTTCCCGACGCCCTACTTGAGATCTGGCAGGCAAACGCCGACGGCACCATCCCCACGTCCACCGGCTCGCTACACCGGGACGGCTGGACCTTCACTGGGTGGGGCCGCGCCGGCACCGACGATGGCGGACGGTACAACTTTTCCACCGTCATCCCAGGTCCCTGCGATCCCGGTGCGGCACCGTTCTTTCTGATCACCGTGTTCGCCCGCGGGCTGCTCAACCGGCTGTTCACCCGCGCCTACGTGCCCGGGGGGCAGCTGGCCGGCGATCCACTGCTGGCGTCCCTGCCGCCCGAGCGTCGCGACACGCTCATCGCCACCCGCGAGGGCGCCGGACTACGCTTCGACATCCAATTGCAGGACGCGCCAGGCAAACCCGAGACGGTCTTCCTGCGCTACGCGGGACACCAGCGATGACTGACCTCTTCTGGCCGGGCGACGACCTCGCAGGCGACCTGATGAGCGGCCCCGCATTCCTCGAGGCCATGGTGGCCGTGGAACGGGCGTGGCTGGACAGCCTCGTCGACGCCGGTATCGCACCGCAAGAGGCGCGTGCCAGCTTGGCAGACCTCATCGCCGACGCCGACACCGAGTCGATCGCCCGCCGCGCCGCCACCGACGGCAGCCCCGTCAGCGCTCTGGTCACGTTGTTGCGTGAGCGCTCAACGGCGGCGACAGCCCGCTGGTTACACCGCGGGCTAACCAGTCAGGACGTCGTCGACACAGCGCTCGTCATCTGCGCCCGTGATGTCCTCATGCGCATCGGCGACGAGTTCACCGTCCAAGTCCGGGCGCTGTCCGAGCTCGCTGAGAGGCACCGGAGCACACCAACACTCGCGCGTACCCTGACCCAGGCCGCCCTACCAAGCACCTTCGGCGCCAAGATGGCACGTTGGCTTACCGGCATACTGGACGCCGCCGAACCGCTGACCGGGCTGCTGCCCTCGCTGCCGGTGCAGGTCGGTGGCGCGGTGGGAACGCTGGCGGCGGCTACCGAATTGACCGGTTCGGTGGACGGCGCCATCGCGTTGAGCGACGCGCTCGCCGGCGCACTGCGGCTGGCGCCGGCTCCGCCCTGGCACACCACCCGCTCGGCGATCACCCGCATCGGGGATGCGTTGGTGAGCTGCTGCGACGCCTGGGGGCACATCGCCGCCGACATCGCGACCGGTAGCCGGCCCGAGGTCGGCGAGCTGGCCGAGGGGACTGGTGGCGGCTCATCGACGATGCCGCACAAGAACAATCCCGTCCGCTCTGTGTTGATCCGGCGCACCGCGCTCACCGCGGGCACCTTGGGCGCCACCCTGCACCTGGCCGCAGGAGCGAGTGTCGACGAGCGCTCCGACGGCGCGTGGCACGCCGAATGGGCCACACTGCGCACGCTCGCCCGCCACACCGTCGTGGCGGCCATCCAAGCCTCCGAACTGCTCTCCGGGTTGCAGGTGGACACGGCGCGGGCGGCCGCGAACCTGGCCGACGCGGGCGGGCTGCTCACCGAACAACGTGCAATGACCGAGTTGACCGGTAGCCCAGCACGGCCCGACTACACCGGTGCCGCCGATCGGCTGATCGATTCGACCTTGAGTCGGGCCCGCCGCTTCATCAAGTCTGCGTCATGACCATTCCGGCCTTGGCCACAATCGACTTCGGCGGACCCGACGGTGCGCCTGTCCTCGTGCTGGGGCCTTCACTGGGTACCTCGGCAGCCACGCTGTGGAGCGCTGCGGCTGGATGGCTGAGTGCGCACGCCCGCGTCGTCGGGTGGGACCTACCCGGTCACGGTCGAGGCGGTCCTGGCGAGCCCTTCACGATCGCCGAACTCGCGGTCGCCGTGCTGGCACTCGCCGACGACATGCACGCCGAGACCTTCCACTACGCCGGTGATTCGCTCGGTGGCTGTGTCGGTCTGCAGCTGATGCTCGACGCGCCGCAACGGGTGGACTCGGCGACCCTACTGGGCACCGGTGCGTTGATCGGCACCCCAGCTGGCTGGCTCGAGCGCGCCGCCACCGTCCGCGCCGAGGGCGTCGAAACCTTACTCTCGGGCGCGGCCCAGCGGTGGTTCGCGCCGGGCTTCGTCGACCGGCAACCAGGTGTCGGCGCGGCGCTGCTGGACACCCTCAGCCACACCGATCCGGAGTCCTATGCGCAGGCCTGCGAGGCCCTCGCGGCATTCGACGTCTCCGACCGATTGCGCGAGATCGTCACTCCCGTCCTGGCCGTGGCAGGCAGCGCCGACGTGCCCACACCGCCGGAGTCATTGCGGCGCATCGCCTCCGGTGTCCAGGACGGTGACCTCGTAGTGCTCGACGGTGTCGGCCACCTGGCACCCGCCGAAGCCCCGGACCGGGTCGCCGGCCTCATCGCAGAGCAGGTGGGTATTCCGCAGCCTGCGACTAGGACCGTCGAGGATGTGTGTCGCGCGGGAATGGCGATACGGCGCCAGGTGCTCGGCGACGGGCACGTCGACCGGGCAATCGCCGGTACCACCGACATGACCGCCGATTTCCAGCACCTGATCACCCAGTACGCCTGGGGAACCATCTGGACACGCCCAGGTCTAGACCTTCGCAGCCGCTCGATGATCACCCTGACGGCGCTGGTCGCGCGCGGGCACCGCGAGGAACTGGCGATGCACCTGCGAGCGGCCCGCCGGAACGGTTTGAGCAACGACGAGATCAAGGAGCTGCTGATGCAGACTGCCATCTACTGTGGCGTCCCCGACGCCAACTCCGCGTTTCGCATCGCCGCCGAGGTATTGCCGGAATTCGACGAGGACGAGCGGGCGTCGTCATGAGCCGCACCGCCGTCTGCGCCGCCGCCCACGAAGCCGTCGCCGGAATCGCTGACGGCGCCACAATTCTCGTCGGCGGATTCGGCATGGCGGGCATGCCCACCACACTCATCGATGCGATCATCGAACAGGGCGCCGCCGAGCTCACCATCGTCAGCAACAACGCGGGCAACGGCGACACCGGTCTGGCCGCGCTGCTGGCTGCCGGTCGGGTCGCGAAGGTCATTTGTTCCTTCCCCCGACAGGCCGATTCGTACGTGTTCGACAGGCTCTACCGGGACGGCATGGTCGACCTCGAAGTGGTCCCGCAGGGCAACCTGGCCGAGCGGATCAGAGCGGCAGGCGCGGGCATTGGCGCGTTCTTCTGCCCGACCGGTGTCGGCACCCCGCTCGCCTCGGGCAAGGAGATCCGCACGATCGACGGCCGCGACTACGTGCTGGAGTATCCGATCCGCGGCGACGTCGCACTCATCGCAGCACACCTGGCCGACCGGGCCGGAAACCTGTTGTACCGCAAGACTGCTCGCAACTTCGGTCCGGTCATGGCGACCGCCGCCACGCTGACCGTCGTTGAGGTCTCCCGCGTCGTCGAGACCGGAGGCATCGACCCCGAGACGGTCGTGACGCCGGGTATCTTCGTCGACCGCATCCTCGACCTGTCCTCGATTCCCGCCGCCCGCACCGAGGCCGCCTCGTGACGGGAACGCTCGATGCAAGGACACGGCGTCGTGTCGAGCATCTCGACCGTGGCCCGTTGGACCGCGGGGAGATCGCCGCGATGATCGCCCGCGACATCGCACCTGGGTCGTACGTCAATCTCGGCATCGGCCAGCCCACGATGGTCGCCGACTACCTCGACCCCGCCGCCGAGGTGGTGCTGCACACCGAGAACGGCATGCTCGGCATGGGAGGCGCCGCGACAGGAGACGCCATTGACCCGGATCTCACCAATGCAGGCAAGGTTCCGGTCACCGAAACCCCTGGGGCGTCCTACTTCCACCACGCCGACTCCTTCGCCATGATGCGCGGCGGCCATCTCGACGTGTGTGTGCTCGGGGCGTTTCAGGTCAGCGAGCGTGGAGACCTCGCCAACTGGCACACCGGAGCACCGGACGCCATTCCCGCGGTCGGGGGTGCGATGGATCTCGCCATCGGAGCGAAGCGCGTATTCGTGATGATGACGCTGTTCGGCAAGGACAGGACCGCGAAGTTGGTTCCGGAGTGCAGTTACCCGCTGACCGGGCTTCGGTGCGTCAGCCGGCTGTATACCGAGTACGCGATCTTCGACATCGACAACGCCGGAGACGGACGCGTGCGCGTACTCGAGACCTTCGCCATCAGTATCGCCGCGCTCGAGAAGCGCTTGCACATAGCTCTGTCGTGACCCTGGCGCTTGGGTCGCCGAAAAGTGACTCCATGCTCGCTCAGCGACGAAATTCCCAGAGGAGTGGATTGATGACCCTATCCCGTGACGAGCTAGCCGATTTCGCCGAAAGTATGGCGCGCGCAGGGGATCGCGACACCCAGCACGTGACCGAGGAGCACCTCGTCGTGAACTCCACCGAGGCACACTGGATCCAGACCGGAAGCCCATCAGAAATTGGATTGCTTCTGCGGATACCCGCCCGCTCCATTGAGTTCTTCCTGCAGAAGATCCCCGCCGGTGCGGGCAGTGACCTTCATCGACACGTACACGAGTCAGTTCACTTCGTGCGACATGGCTCGGGCTGGTCGGAGATTGGCGATCAACGCGTAACGTGGAGCGCAGGCGACTTCGTGTATACGCCGCCGTGGGTATGGCATCGCCACTATGCAGATGACCAACAGGACGTCGAGATGATAGTCATCGAGAACTCCCGCCTCCTGGCTGCCGTGGACGCAACCCAGAGGGAAACCAGGGGCAACGTTAGCTTCGCCGAGGCTTTCGGCGTCGGCGACACGTAAGCAGTGGAGAAATTGTCAAGGTAATCGCTTCGAAGGGCGCTTGACGACGGCGGTCAAACACACGGCGGCCGGTCAACCCATCCACGGCGCTAATGTCCAGCCGCCCTGCAACTTTCGTGGCCGCGGCGTCTCCCGGCGAAGCAGGCGGCCTGATCTGCACCCGTGTTGTCGGCCCACGGGTTGTGCGAGTAAAGCGCAAAGTGATCACGATGCGGTCACATGCGTTATTCGTCGAACCCTTCATCTGGGATAGCAAACGCCGCCCTGGCGTTGTCGTTGAGATTTGCAAATCCATCGATAACCACCCGGGCCACGCGGGTCTCATGGTCGACAATGCGGATCAGCCACGTGTGAAAGGCCGCACCGGTGAATTCTTCGCTGACCGGCGAAGGAGCTCTCCAGCGACGGAAGAAGAACTCGAGTCGTGTCGTCAGCTCGATGACATCCTCCTGCACCGGAACGTAGGAAAGTACTTGACGCAGTTCGAGGCGTTCGTCGAAAATCCCGTCCCGCTGCGTGAGATACAACCGCAGACCATTGAGTCCCTTCCATTGGTGGCCGCCGCGAAAGCCGATTTCGAAGTCGTCTGTGAGGACGGTTGCGAACATTTGCTCGGCCGGCGAGTGGCGCTGTTCTAAGCGCAGGTAGTCATCGATCGTCGAAACGAACGCCGGCAGGTCGGGGGTACTCGACACAGAACATCTCCTTTGCCAATGTAGTTAGACCAGCTTAGTAGCAAGCTCTGCGGCAGCTTCGCCGATGATGCCAGCTACTTTGCGGACATGTGATGGCCGTAACCGATAGCTCGGCGCTGATGCATTTAGTGCCAGCCTCACGTCGGGACCTCTTGCAGGTATGGCGACAGCAACGGATGCGACACCTTCTTCGCTTTCCTCCCTACTGGTCGCGAAACCGCTCTTTCGAGAAATAGTCAAATCCTGTGGATCGAGGGTCGTCAGGCGACCTCGGACACTGGGGTGTCGGGCGATGGTTCCGGGGTGATGTCGACCGGACGTTCGAGGAGCTTGCCCTGGTGGAACACTGCGCCGGCCCGCACCAACGCCACCAGGTGTGGTGCGTTGACCGCCCGCCACCGCGACTGCGCTGCTTCGATCAGCTTGTAGGCCATCGCCATGCCCGCCGCCCGTGATCCCGGGCCCTTGGTCACCCTGGTCCGAAGCCGAACCGTCGCGAAGGTCGATTCGATCGGGTTCGTGGTGCGTAGATGCACCCAGTGCTCGGCGGGATACCGGAAGTACTCGAGCAGCACGTCGGCGTCATCGACGATTTTCTTCACCGCTTTCGGGTACTTCGCGCTGTAGTCACGTTCGAACGCTGCGATCGCCAACTGCGCCTTGTCGATGTCCTCGGCCCCGATGATCTCCTTCATCGCCGCCAACGCACCCGGATGCGCCGATTTCGGGAGTGCAGCAAGAACGTTGGCTTGTTTGTGGAACCAGCAGCGTTGTTCGCGGGTGGCGGGGAACACCTCCCGCAGTGCCCGCCAGAATCCCAAAGCTCCGTCCCCGACCGCGAGCGCCGGCGCGCGCATCCCGCGGCGGCGGCAATCCCGCAGCAGGTCCGCCCAGGACTCGGTGGACTCTCGGTAGCCGTCGGCCAGGGCGACGAGTTCCTTGCGGCCGTCCGCCCGCACCCCGAGCATCACCAACAGGCAGAGCTTTTCCTGCTCGAGCCGGACTTTCAGGTGGATGCCGTCGACCCACAGGTACACGTAGTCGACCTGCGAGAGGTCCCTGGTGCCGAAGGCCTTCGCCTCGTCCTGCCACTGGGCCGTGAGCCGGGTGATCGAGGATGCGGACAGTCCGGCGCCGGTGCCGAGGAACTGTTCGAGCGCCGGCCCGAAGTCACTGGTTGACAGGCCGTGCAGGTACAGCAGCGGCAGCACCTCCGATACCTGCTCGGACTTGCGAGCCCAGGCGGGCAGGATCGCCGAGGAGAACCGCTTGCGCTCGCCGGTATCGGGGTCGATCCGCTTGTCGTTCACGCGGGGCGCCTTCACCGCCACCGCACCCGCCGAGGTCACGACCTCACGTTCGGCGTGGTATCCGTTGCGGACCACCAGTCGGTGGCCGTGTTCGTCGACCTCACCGGCATACCGGGCTACATAGTCGGCGACCTCGGCCTGCAACGCCGCGGCCAGCATCTGCCGGGCACCGTCGCGGACGATCTGGTCGAGCAACGACCGGCCCGCACCGGCCGCATTGCGGGTCTCGTTGGAGTCGTCGTTGTTGTCTACTACCGTGAGCACGGGCGTGCCTTCCCGCCAGCGCGCCAACGCTGGTCTTGATCAGAATTCGGATTCCTTGCAGATCATCTTCCGGGAAGGCACGCCCGCCCGGGATCCACAGGTTCTGATCATTGCTCGATTCAGGCTCGCCGCAGGCGACGTTCTAGTCGCGCGCTCCGGAGCGACGGTCGGAGTCTCAGCCGTAGTCCGGGAACTGCCGCGAGCGGCTGTGTTTGCTTCGTATCTAATCCGAATCGTTCCCGTTGAAGCATGGCTCTCGAAATGGTGGCCGATTCTAGTGGGGTCAGAGTTCTACTGGACTCAGGTAAGGAGTATCACGACCGGCTCAGCGCAGCCGAATATCAACAGTACGAACATGCGCGGCTGGTTGATCCCAATTCCTCCCCTGCAGGAACAGCACCGCATAGTTCAGCGCGTCGAGGAGTTATGGGGACTCTGCGCGGAGTTGGAGGTTTTGTATGCAACTCGTGCCGAAGTGCGAACCGCATTGGCATCCGCGACCCTACATCGGTTAGCAGGTGACGGTCGCGTACGTCGAAACACGCGACTTTGATTCGGCTGTGGTGCTGGTTGACGGCATGAGGACATTGCGATGCGCTCAGAGGAAGAGTGAATCGCCCTGGGTTTCCCGGAGGCCTCCACCATTTCCAGGGCGATTCATTCAAGGCAGACAAGGCGGCGGCGGCCCGGCTTTTGGATGCTTTGGATATCATGGGCATTGTCACTGTCTGAGTCGGCGTACTTGAGAATTTTCTGACAACCAAGAGTGCCCCCAAAGGTCCTGGGTGGTTGCCAATTGCTTTCGCCGAGAAAGCTCACAAGACCGCCGCTGCACGAGAACAGGCGCGCCGATTGCTGACGGCGGCGGGCTTTCCCTAGCGGGAATCTCACTGCGCGCTGCGTGAGCTTCGCCAAGGTCGGCTTGGCGGCGTAGCGGGCTCTGTTGCAAAGATTGGCGGCAGTCAGAGGTAGGCTGTCGCTCTGCGCCGATCAGGCGGCTGCTGCGAAATGGTGGTTGAGCATGCCCATGGCCTCCGTCAGCGCCGAGGGCCCAATGCCAAAAGCTCTCTCCACAAGGCGCACCTCGCCCCTGATGCCGGGCTGCAGGCACCAGGGGCGAGCCTGTCCTTTGCGCAGGGCTCGCATGACTTCGAATCCCTTGATCGTGGCATAGGCCGTGGGGATCGATTTGAAACCGCGCACCGGCTTGATCAGTATCTTGAGCTTTCCGTGATCGGCCTCGATCACGTTATTGAGATACTTCACCTGCCGGTGGGCCGTCTCCCGGTCCAGCTTTCCTTCGCGCTTCAATTCGGTGATCGCTGCACCATAGCTCGGCGCTTTGTCGGTATTGAGCGTGGCAGGCTTTTCCCAGTGCTTCAGGCCTCGCAGGGCCTTGCCCAGGAACCGCTTCGCTGCCTTGGCGCTGCGGGTCGGCGACAGGTAGAAATCGATCGTGTCGCCCCGCTTGTCGACTGCCCGGTACAGGTAGGTCCACTTGCCCCGCACCTTGACGTAGGTTTCATCCAGGCGCCAGCTCGGATCAAAGCCACGCCGCCAGAACCAGCGCAGCCGCTTCTCCATCTCCGGGGCGTAGCACTGGACCCAGCGATAGATCGTCGTATGGTCGACCGAAATGCCGCGTTCCGCCAGCATTTCCTCAAGGTCGCGATAGCTGATCGGATAGCGACAATACCAGCGCACCGCCCACAGGATCACATCACCCTGGAAATGGCGCCACTTGAAATCCGTCATCGTTCCGTCCGTCCAATCTCCGCCAAGCATGCTCAAGCTTCACGATTTTTGCAACAGAGCCCGGGACACTACGTTTCGAATGTAATTGTCACCGCTGAAGCCAAACTCTAGACCTTCCTTGGCATAGCCCGAATGTCGGCGCCACTCCGAGGTCGACAGCATTCACCCCCGCCGAGGCGGATCAAAGTCGCGGCGGTTCCAGCATGTAGATATTTGCCGTAACGCTTGCATGCCCAACAGCACCTGTGCATACTAACCGTACGCACGGTCGGTACTCGGGCAATTGGTCTCGCGGACGTCCCCGACGCGCAGGCATTGATGCCCCGCGTAGCAATCAGGAGGATCCAACAATGTTCACTTCCACCCCGTTTGGTCTACGCTGCGGCTTCCTATGACATTCTCCGAATCCGGCTCCGCGACAACGGGAACCCGCGATGCCATAGGCGAGGTTGCGGATGGGGCGCGCAGGTACATTGCGTCCCACCCGTTGATGTCGTTGGGGACATTGGGCGGACAGGCCGTACTAGCGGTGCGCACTGTTCAGTGCTTGTTCACCGATGCACTCGCTCGCCGCTTCCAGTTCCGAGAGTTCATACAGCAGGCCGCATTCATGGCCTCAACAGCCTTTGTCCCAACAATATTCGTGACGATTCCGATCGGTGTAACACTGGCGATCCAGTTCAGCTTGTTGGCAGGACAAGTGGGCGCAACGTCGCTGGCGGGAGCTGCCACAGGGCTCGCAGTCATCCGCCAAGGTGCGCCACTCGTTGCAGCTGTCTTGTTGGCAGCCGCGGTAGGTTCGGCAGTCTGCGCAGACCTGGGATCCCGAACGATGCGTGAAGAGATCGACGCGATGACGGTGATGGGAGTTTCGCCGATCCACCGCCTGGTAGTTCCGCGTTTTGCGGCTGTGATCATTGTGGGAATAGCACTGACTGGCTTAACCAGCTTTGTAGGCTTCCTCGCCGGCTACACATTCAACGTCTACATGCAAAACGGCACGCCGGGATCTTTTGTCGCGACGTTCTCCTCGTTCGCAACGATCGGCGACTTGCTGTTGGCGCTCGCCAAGGCAGTGGTCTTCGGCGCCATTGTGGCGATCGTGAGTTGCCACAAAGGCTTGAGCACTCGCGGTGGGCCCGCCGGAGTCGCCAACTCGGTGAACGCAGCAGTCGTCGAGTCGATACTGCTACTGATGACTGTCAACGTGGTCATGACCCAGCTGTATATCATCGTTTTCCCCAAAGCGAGTTTCTAGCCCATGACGGCACCCACCCGGTTCCGCCCGCCAGTGACGCAGATGGTGGCAAGCTCCGCGCTCGTCGCAGGACTGGTCGTGGCAAAAGCCGGCCACATCAGCTACTTCTTCCGCAACATCCTGTTATCGATCCCCCTTGTCGTGCGCCGCTATCGAAAAGAGTTCACGCGGGTACTGGTCGATATCAGCTGGGGCAACGGCTCGATTGTGGTTGGTGGCGGGACCATAGGCGTTGCGATCGTGTTGGGCGCCACAGCGGGCGCGCTGATCAGCGTGGAGGGATTCAACGCCTTGAATCTGCTTGGGCTGGGCCCAGCCACCGGGCTGATTTCCTCGTTTGTCGGTACCCGTGAGCTGGCGCCTGTGATGATTGGGTTGGCATTCGCGACCCAGGCAGGCTGTCGATTTACCGCACAATTAGGCGCAATGCGCATCAACGAGGAGATCGATGCCCTTGACACCCTTGGCGTCAACTCAGTTGCATACCTGGTAACAACCCGAGTGGCCGCGGCTGTCACAGCCGCCGTTCCGCTGTTTCTCGTATGTCTTGCGGCGGCGTACGTTTCGGCTGAAATGGTTGCGGCGGCGGTAAGCGACCACTCTGTCGGTACCTATATGCACTACTTCAGTCTGGGTGCAAGCGGACGTGACGTCTTCTTTGCCGTGGTCAAGGCCGTGGTGTTTGTCTTCGCAGCATCCACGATGCAGTGCTACTACGGCTACTACGCGAGCGGTGGCCCAGCCGGCGTCGGTGTCGCCGCCGGGAGGGCGATGCGCGCCAGCATCACTGTCGTGATCATCGTGAACATGCTTCTCACTATGGCGCTTTGGAGCGTCGACTCTGGCGCCAGGTTCGGAGGGTAGCGTGACAAATTCCTTCGACACTGACTCCCGCGGCCCATCCAATCGGCGTCTGTTCGTCGCGGGAGTTTGCTTTCTCACCGTCATCGGTAGCGTCATCGCGTTGTGTCTCATGAAGTCTCAAGGAAGGCTCGACAACATAGTTCGTGTGACCGCTGAGCTGATGAACGTGGGCGACGGTCTTCCTGCGAAGTCAGATGTCAAGTTTCGAGGCGTACTTGTAGGCGAAGTTAGCGACGTCGAGCTTTCCGGCGTAGGACGACCGTACATTGTTCGAATCAACCTCAAACCCAATCATGCATCCAGCATCCCCGACACGGTCACGGCGCGAGTTGTTCCGTCCAACGTCTTCGCGGTTTCGTCGGTGCAATTGGTCTCGAACGGGCTGGACCTGTCTCCGCTGCGCTCTGGCTCAGTGATACGCGAGGATCACACCCTACCCACGGTTTTGTTCCAGTCTTTGTTAACCAAAGTTCGCGAATTACTCAAGTCAGTGAGCCGAGATGACAACGACAACACCATCGGTGTGCTCGCAGCTCTCAGCGGCGCGGCCGAAAGCCGCGGCAGTAGCATCCGTGCGGCGGGCAGCGACCTCCACCACATTGTTACGCAGCTGAATAATGTTGTCGGCGATAACAATGACCCCACCACCATATCGGCACTCGCGACTGCGGCCAATGCGCTACGACAAGCTGAGCCAGTTCTGAGCGACGCTCTCGACGAGGCGATCGCACCCATGCGTGCACTGACCGAAACGCGATCTCAGTTGACTAACTTGATCTCGGCAGGCACCAATACGACTACAACACTTGGTGAGGCGTTCGATAACCACACCGACCGTCTTATTGCCATTACCACCCAGTTGACCCCTGTTATCGGCACGCTCGCCGACAACTCCGATGAATTCACACCGATCGCAACCAGGATGACGAGAATGGCCGAACGCGTCGAGGCCAATTACGACACCGAAAGACACAACTACGTCATCAAGGCAATCGTCAGTCTGGCGCCTTTCCGACAATACGTCCGCGCTGATTGCCCCCGTTACGGAGAACTCGAGGGGCCAAGTTGTCAAACAGCGCCAGAGGTACCGACTGCGCCCGATCTGTTGCCGGCATTAGGATCAATGGGAATCCCACCACCGAATGGGATCACGGAGAATCGACCGAATCTTGCTCCACCGCGTGATTCGGTTCGGCACGCCGGCGACGTACCTGGCGGGATTCCTCCGAGCGCTCACCCCACCCCTGGCCCGCCAATCTCAGATCCCGGCAGTTCGCTCGCGCCCACGGAAGCATCGGCCCCAGAAACAGTGATTACGACTCCTTCTGATAAGCCCGAGGAGGCCTCGTCCGAAACGTTCGGGCTGCCACAGAATTACGAACAGGAGTACGGAGGGAGTGTCGGCCCGGTCGGCAGCGTCGCCGAGAACTCCCAGTTGAGCCAAGTAGTAGGCCGCGAGGCCGATTCGGCAGTTCAACTTCTACTCGGACCGGTGTTGCGGGGCGCGGCGGTACACATCACTCCGGACACAGGAAGGTAGAAGATTGAGCATCCGAAAGTCATCGATCGGTCTTGTCATCTTTCTGGTTTTGTGCATATCGGCCACGTGGCTCGTATCTGTGACGTTGCTGCGCCAGGTCAGCGGGCCAGTCGCTACCTATTCGGCGATATTCACGAATGTCGCCGGCCTACATCCTGGAGATGACGTTCGAGTCGCGGGTGTACGCGTCGGCCGTGTAGATGAAATCTCACTGGAGAAAGATGCCCTGGCAAAAGTAACGTTCCGCGTCCAGCGGGAGCAAACCCTTTACACCGACACCGTTGCATCCGTCACCTACCAAAATATCGTCGGACAGCGTTATATGGGCCTGTCTCCTGGCCAGGACATTAGTCGGCGCATCCTCGGTGATCACGGTCAGATACCCGTCGAGCAAACCGAGCCATCATTTGACATTACTCACCTATTGCGTGGATTTGAACCGCTCTTCGCACTGCTCGATCCGAGTCAAGTAGAAAATCTCACCAACGGAATTATTCAAGCTTTGCAAGGGGATAGTGGCTCGGTCCTTGCATTGATCACGCAGACATCCGCTCTGGCTGAGCTGTTCGCTGGCCCCGATCAGCTCCTGGGCGAGGTCATCGCCAATCTGAATAACACGATGACCATGCTGGCGAACCAAAACGCCAATCTTCAATCGATCATCACCCATACCCGCGAGTTGATGGTAGGGCTGGGGAACCGGCGCGCAGATTTGGCTGCAGCGGTCGGTTCTATCGCCACAACTGTGAACAGACTTGGGGCGATATCGGCCAGCATACAGCCAGACCTCAGCGCAATGATGACACGAGAGCCCGGCCTCTCCGCACACCTCACCGCCGACGCTCGTGAGCGGTTCTCATACTTCGGCGCAAATTTGCCAGCCATGCTTAAAGGTGTCGCTCGCTCTATGCAATCCGGTGCCTACGTCGACGTGTATGCGTGCGACATGAATATAACGATCTTCGATTTCCTCGGTCGGCTCGTCCCTCGAATCGTGCGAGCTGCGACCCCCGGCAACACCATCAAGAACACCCCGATCTGCAGGTAGGTCCAGAATGATCATCAGACGAGCACTCGGGCGCCTAAGCCTCACGCGCCCCATTGAGGACTACAACAAGATTGCCATCGGCACGGTCGCACTGGTCGTCATGGTTGCGGTAGTGGGCGCAGTTGCCTTAACGGGCGCATTGAATCTCGGCAAGACGATATATCGTGCCGAATTCGCTCAAGCAGCCTCTGTACGCGAGGACGACCCGGTAACCATCGCCGGTATCTCCGTCGGCCATGTCGATGCCCTCACGTTGGCCGGCGATCGGGTTGAGATGAGATTGTCGATCGACAAGGGCGTCTACCTGGGCAGCGATACGAAGGCGGCTATCAAACTCACTACCCTACTGGGGTCCCGCTACATCGAGTTGACTCCCGGCCGTTCGGGCAGCCTCCAAGGCCACACGATCCCTCTCTCCAATACGTCGGCGCCTTATGACCTACAGACTGCCTTAGCCGATGCCACAACGACGTTCGATCAGGTTGATGCCGATCAAATCGCCAACTCATTGACCACTGTGTCGCGCAGCCTTGACGGTCTTCCTCAAGCGTTGCCTGACGCACTGCGGAATCTGAAGTCGCTGTCCCGCATCATCTCCGATCGGCGGGGTCAGATTGGCACACTACTCTCCAGCACCGACAAGCTCGCCGCAACAATCAGGGACCAGAAAGCCAACCTGGGGATGCTCGTCCTGCAAGGTCGAGACCTGATCGGCGAGATCACGACTCGTCGCGCGGCCATTGAACGACTGTTCGAAGGCACGACTGCCTTGGCGCACACGTTATCCCGAATCCTGACGGACGAGCACGCTCTCAACGAAATGCTAGACAGTGTGCGCGACTTCACGCGAATGATCGCCGAGCATGACGCGCTGTTCCGCAATACACTGCAGGCCCTCCCGATCGCCATGCGTAACATCGCCAACGCTACGGGGAGTGGCACCGGAATCGATGGAACATTTTCATCCGGCCCACTCATCGACTCATGGATGTGCGCAATCAGCGGCCGTGCCGAACAATTCGGATTGGTCGAGTATTTCGAGGATTGCGCATGAGTAGAAGGACATTGGTCTGGCTCACTGCCGTGATTGCCGCCGCCCTCGCCGTTGCCACGACTTTGATAACCAACCGCGCTGGCACCCAACCAATCACGGTGACTGCTCATTTCGAGGACGCGATCGGGCTTTACGAAGGCAACACCGTTGCTGTGCTAGGTATGCAGGTCGGACATGTTGACCGCATCACGACGAAGGGTGATTCCGTCGAAGTCACGCTCGTGCTCGACGACGGGGTCGACATACCCGCTGATGTTCAGGCAGTCACTGTGTCCACGTCGATTCTCACAGACCGACATGTTGAACTTACGCCCCCCTATCGCGGAGGTCCGAAGCTAGGCGACGGAGACGTCATCGGCCTCGGGCGTACCCGTACTCCCGTGGAATTCGACAGGACACTTGCCATGATCGACCGGCTAGCAGTCGCCCTCCGCGGAAACGGCGAGGGCTCTGGGCCGTTGGCCGATCTGGTGAATGTCGGCGCGCAGATCGCGACGGACAACGGTGAGGATCTCAAGAGCACGCTGAGCGAACTGTCATCAGCCCTACGGCTCGAGACCGATCACGGGGCCCGCACCAAAGAGAACATTAATACGATTGCCACCAGCCTCGACATACTCACGCAATCCGCCGCAGAGAACGAGCAGACGATCCGAGAGTTCGGATCAAACGTGCACCAGCTCAGCGACATCCTGGCCGACGAAAGCCTAGGCACTGGCACGACGGGCTCCAAGATCAACCAAATTCTGATGCAAGTTGCATCGGTGCTGGAATCCAGACGTGACGGACTGAAGACGACTGCCGCCGACTCAAGGGCCATCACCCAAGCACTGGTCGACTACCAACGTGAGGTCGCAGAGTTCTTCAACCTCGCGCCAATGACACTCGACAACGTCTGGAATGCCATCGACGTCGACAATGGCGCCGTCCGACTGCACGCCCTCGCCGACAAGATTCTCTTCGACAGCCAGCTCAGCAAAGAAATGTGTAATCTCATCGGCCTCAAACAGCTCGGCTGCGCCACAGGCACACTCCGCGACTACGGACCCGATTTCGGCCTCACCGGAATGCTGGAACTCATGGCGGGAGTGGAGAAATGACGTCTCTGCTGGGCACCCACGTAACTCGCCGCTATCGCAACGTACTGTCTATCGGGCTGATCGCGGTCTTGTCCGGTTGTTCGTCCGGACTAGAAAGCCTCCCGCTGAGTTCTCCTTCAGTAGGTGGCGAGACCTACACGTTGACTGCGGTTTTCACTAATGCACTAAACTTGCCGGCTCATGCGAAGGTGAAGGTCGGTGGCGCTGACATCGGCGTGGTTGAGAAGATTCAAGCCAAGGAGTTCACCGCACAGATAACTATGCGCATACGTGAGGACGTCTCGATCTACGACGGCGCAACCGTTGAGCTTAGGTCGGCCACGCCCCTCGGCGATCTCTTCGTCGCAGTCCAGCCTCATCCGGACCAACAGTCGGCTAGCACACCGTTGGCCGACGGAGACGTCATTCCCTTGGCTGCAACATCGGCTGGTGCCACCGTCGAGGAGTTGCTCAGTTCAGCTGCTGTGCTTGTCAATGGCGGGGTGATCCGCAGCTTAACCCACATCCTCAACGGCGCCGGCTCGGCCGTCGGGGACAGTGGAACGAAGATCGCCGACCTGCTCCATCAGTCGAACAGATTGATTGCACAACTCAACGCACGCTCAGATGAGATCACAGAGGCCCTGCACCGCACATCCGAACTGGCGTCTAGCTTGTCCGCACGTCAGCACACGATCAATGCTGCGCTCGCAGCTGCAGATCCAGCGATCGCAGTGATCTCCGATAACCGCGATCAGATCGTGACTTTGATCGGTTCTGTTGCCCGCACTACGCGGCAACTATCGCGATTTCCGTCGTTACAAGGCACTGATTCCCGCAGCCTCATTGCCGACTTGAATAGGCTGAGTGACGCATTCAACGACGCAAGCATCGACCCCAACACGTCGCTGACGACCATCAATCGAATCGTCCCAAGGCTTCTCAAGTTGACCTCCGGCGCCAACCTCCATGCCGCAGGGGACGTAGAACAGATCGCACTTGGCGCTCTACCAGATATGAACTATCCAGGTGATCCGATGACGCACGGTCCGGACGGCACCGACTGGCATGCGATGATCGGTAGTTTGCGGTATCAATGGAATCTCTTGCTGAATAGAATTTACGGGCCTCAGCGATGAGCGTGCCGAATATCTTCCAGCGATGCGCCGGTGCCGCCGTCGACTCAGTGCAAGCCATACGCGCCCGTCGTACAGCGGTCGCTCTTGCGGGCCTGTTCCTCACTCTCACTGCTGCATTCGGCTACATATCGTTGGGTACGTTCGGATACAATCCGGTCCGCGCGACAGTTGGTCTGCGCATTCAGCTGTCAGAGTCAGGCGGGCTCCTCGCCAGTCAAGATGTGACACTGCGAGGCGTCCAGATTGGCAAAGTCCTTGCTGTACAAGTCGATGGCGATGGAGTGGTAGCCGAGATCGAGATCGACCCAGACCTCCAGATTCCCAAGGACGCGGCGTTCCGGGTCTCCGGCCTTTCTCCCGCCGGCGAGCAGTACCTAGACATCCGGCCCGCAAACGGTACCGGGCCGTTCCTTCGTGACGGCGACACGGTCAGCGCAACTCAGACTGACATCCCCGTGCAGTTTCATCGTCTGGTGACAGACGCTGAAGGCCTTCTTGCACAGCTTGATCCAGCGAAGCTCTCAGCAATGACGAAGGAGATGGGCGTAGGGGCGGCAGGACCGGAGAAGCTTTCGGCCATCTTCGATGGCGGAATTTTCCTCATTTCGACACTGGATTCTGTCCTCCCAGAAACCGTTCGGGTCATTCGCAATAGCCGTACGATTTTCACGATGGTGTCCGACGCCAATTCCGAGCTGCTCGAAACGGCGACGGACGTCCGTGAAATCGTAGCGGGAGCCAACCGGATGGAGGGGGGCTACCGTCAATTGGTCGGTACGGGAAGTCGGCCACTCACCGCTCTGGACGCTGTCATTGCGGACAACTCCGAAACCATGGTCCAGTTGCTCGGCAACCTGACCACCATCGCGCAGTTGTCCTATGTGAGGGTACCTGCGCTCAAAGCTCTGTTCCCGCCACTGGAGCAACGGGGTTCGGTGATCGATGCGGTAGCGTCGACTTTCCGCGATGGAGGAGTCTGGGAGATCGTCGACCCCTACCCACGCTATTCCTGCGACTACAACCTGCCGCGACGTCCCCCATCACAGGCGGACTTTCCCGAGCCGTACAGGTATACGTACTGCAATAATCCTGATCCCGCGGTACTTATTCGGGGCGCGCGCAATGCGCCGCGGCCTCCCGGCGACGACACTGATCGGCCACCGCCAGGCCACGATCCCCTCGCAACCACCGACCCAGCACCCGTGGGGCCCAACACTATCCCGACACCCTATGGGGGGCCGCCCAAGAACCTGGCGCCACCGCCGAAGTAAAACGCATAGGAGGCACGATGTTCAGCCGGACCAGAACCAAGGATGTGTTCGATCAGATCAACGGGAGCAACGACTGTGACGAGAATGAGCATAGTTCCGGCGACAAGGACGTCGATCAATCACCCGAGAACCACGATGCAGGTGAGGTGACAGGCGTTGATCCCACGGACGATCCCGATGATCAACACCAATCTGTCGACCTAGACGACCCTGCTACCGAGAGTCGGCTTGGTCGGGGTTCCCGGACGACCCTCATCGGCGCCGTGTTGCTAGTGGCGCTGCTCCTCGCAGTGGGCACGGCGGCTTTCTTTGGGTGGCAGGTCAAACGCCAACACGATCTAGTCGCGACGGGTCGTGAAGCACTCGCAGTTGCCAATGATTATGGGGTTACCCTGACGAGTATCGACAGCGCCAAGGTCGATGAGAACTACGCGAAGGTACTCCAGGGTGCAACTGGCGAGTTCAAGGATCTTTACACCCAGTCGGCTGCCCAACTTCGGCAGTTGCTTATCGACAACAAAGCTGTAAGCCACGGCGTGGTCGTGGATTCAGCGGTCAAGTCAGTCACCCCTGACAAGGTGGAAGTGCTCCTCTTCATAGATCAATCAATAAGCAATGCAGTCAACCCAGAGCCGCGGATCGACCGTAGCCGGGTTACGATCGTTCTCGAACGCATCGATAACCGCTGGCTCGCAAGTAAAGTGGATATCAAGTAGCGCAATGGGTACAACTGGCTTACGGATCGCGCTCGCTATTGCATGCGTCACTGCGGTTGCCGGCGCATCATCAGCTCACGCCGACACCCTGTGCAACGCGGTGTTCGGAGGCCAATGGGAAGCGCAGGACGACAACTGTACGACCTTCATTCGTTCGCAACGGGAAGCTGTCCTCGCTCTGAAAGTTGTGGTTCCACAAGACCTGGTCGGCCATCCGCACATGGGGCCACCAATCGTAGAGTATTTGCGTGATCGCGTCTTGTCCTGGCGCACAGCGGGTTCGAGCATGGTTCGTGCTAGCGATGTCTCAATAGACTACAGCGCGCACTCCCATCGAGCTCTGAGGTCCGTCGTATTTCGCGAGACTCAGCAGACCGTAGGCAACAACGCAAACAATGCTGTCAGGAGTTTCGTTTTTGACCTCGGCACCGGCAATCAACTATCGCTTGCCGACCTGTTCAAGCCCGGAATCGACCCGCTCACGGCCTTACCGCCCCTGGCCCGGCCGTTTCTCGAAGAATCGCTCGCCACGGCACGGCCGCCACACGTTGTCGGCGCATACCCTTTCATCGTCGACCGGTTCGAACCGCAGGTTGATGGCTCAGGCTACTCAGAGAATTACCGAGCATTTGCGTTGACATCGAGTGAACTGATTCTTTTCATGCCTGATCGACCGATGTCGCGCGAGAACCCGATGCCACACAACCAGTTGGTGTGGTCGATGGACGGCGGGGCCGTTCAAACCCATATCCCTCTCGAGGCACTCTCGTCGATCCTCCGCCAAGATTTGACGATCTGAATCTCGACGGAGGAAGTTTCGGCAGCGTGGCGTGGAGTTTTTCCCAGAGGCCTTCATACCGTCCTCGGGAAGGTGCGCCCACTTTCACGCCCCCATCCCGAGGCTCATCCACAGGTTCTGATCATTGCTCTGGAAGTGGGACTCTAAGTCTTTGGGCGCCTTGGTCACTCGGGAGCCGACGATGAACAACAGCCCCAGCTCATCGAGGGCTGTGAGGTTCGCCGCGGAGAGCATCCCGGCATCAGCAGCCACCACCAGCGGTGTGCCGGCGAGGCCGTGGCGTTGACGGCGCTCGCTGAAATTCCCCAGTAACGCTCATTGAAATTCCCCACCTGTGTGGCACCGCCAATGAGGGCGGGTCTCCCTTGATGCTGATGGTCTCTGACCACGCATCTGCTATCAAAGGAGACCCGCTTTCTCATGCTGACATGGGAGGAAGATGTGGAAGTACATGCCCTGCGCAAACGAGGCTGGACGATCTCGGCGATCGCCAGGCATACCAAGCGTGACCGCAAGACCGTCCGGGCGTATCTGAACGGCACCAGCACCCCTGGAGTGCGCAAACGCTCCGCGGTGGACGCGTTCGAGGTGTTCGTCGCTTACATCACCGCACGTTTGCTCGACGATCCGCACCTCTGGGTGCGCACGCTGTGCGATGAACTCGAAGAGCTCGGGTACACGATGTCGTATCAGACGGTGACCCGCCAGATCCGCGACCGCAAGCTGCGCCCGGTGTGCCAGGCCTGCCTGACCGCGACCGAGCGACCTAACGCCGTCATCGAACATCCGCCCGGTGAAGAGACACAATGGGATTGGCTGGATCTACCGAACCCACCGGCGGCGTCGGAGCAATGATCAGAACCTGTGGATGAGCCTCGGTGAGGGGGCGTGAAAGTGGGCGCACCTTCCCGAGGATGATCTGAATATCCGAAGGTCCGATCATGAGCCGGCGTTGGCGCGCTGGTTCGGGAAGGTACGCCCATGCTCACCGTAGTTCACGATGCCATCGAGGCCAACGAAAGCACTGGCGGTGCTGGTCGGTCGTTGTTGGACGAGATCGTCCGCGACGGCGCCCGTCAGATGCTGGCCGCCGCGTTGAAGGCTGAGGTCGCCGCCTACGTGGCCCAGTTCGCCGATCAGCTCGATGAGAAGGGGCATCGGCTGGTGGTCCGCAACGGCTATCACCAGGCCCGCGAGGTGCTGACGGCAGCCGGGGCAGTTGAGGTGAAAGCACCGCGAGTCAACGACAAACGCGTCGACCCCGACACCGGTGAGCGGAAACGGTTTTCCTCGGCGATCCTGCCGGCCTGGGCACGCAAGTCACCGCAGATGAGCGAAGTGCTGCCGCTGCTGTACCTGCACGGGCTGTCCACCAGCGACTTCACCCCCGCTCTGGAGCAGTTCCTGGGCTCGGGTGCCGGGCTCTCGGCCACCACGATCACCCGGCTGACCAGCCAGTGGCAGGACGAGGCCCGCGCGTTCGCCGCCCGGGACCTGTCGGGCACCGATTACGTCTACCTGTGGGTCGACGGCATCCACCTCAAGGTCCGCCTGGACCAGGAAAAGCTGTGTCTGCTGGTGATGCTCGGCGTGCGCGCGGACGGCCGCAAAGAGCTCGTGGCGATCACCGACGGCTACCGGGAATCGACCGAGTCGTGGGCTGATCTGCTGCGCGACTGTAAACGACGCGGCATGACCGCACCCGTGCTCGCCGTCGGCGATGGCGCACTCGGCTTCTGGAAAGCGGTACGCGAGGTGTTCCCGGCCACCAAAGAACAGCGGTGCTGGTTTCATAAGCAAGCCAATGTGCTTGCCGCCCTGCCGAAATCAGCGCACGCGTCGGCGTTGTCGGCGCTCAAGGAGATCTACAACGCCGAGGATATCGACAAGGCCCAGGTCGCGGTCAAGGCCTTCACGGTCGACTTCGGGGCCAAGTACCCCAAGGCGGTCGCCAAGATCACCGACGATCTGGACACCCTACTGGAGTTCTACCACTATCCCGCCGAGCACTGGATCCACCTACGCACGACAAATCCGATCGAAAGCACCTTTGCCACAGTACGTTTGAGAACCAAGGTCACCAAGGGGCCGGGATCACGTGCGGCTGGTCTGGCCATGGCCTACAAGCTCATCGACGCCGCCGCGGCCCGCTGGCGTGCCGTCAACGCACCACACCTGGTCGCCCTGGTCCGCGCCGGCGCGGTCTTCCACAAGGGCAAACTGCTCGAACGCCCCACCGAAATCACCCCACCGACACCGCCCTCAGACGGCGATCAGCAAGCCGGAACGGAGGTCGCCTGAAACACGCCGATCCACAGGTATTGACAATTCCTCCGGCGGCGTGGGGATGGGGGTCGATGGCGCACTTGTTCGTCGGCACCCTGGCGTGCTCGGGCAAGTGGCGCGGCGTGCTGGCCCCGGAGATGACCCAGCCCAGGGTCATCGAGGGCCTGGACCGGGTCTGCCGCGGCTTGGGCGGGGTGAGCCGGGTGTGGCGTTTTGATCGGATGGCCACGGTCTGTCACCCGGAGTCGGGGAAGGTGACGGCCAGCTTCGCCGGGGTGGCCAAGCATTACGGGGTGTCGGTCGCGATCTGCCCACCGCGGCGAGGCAACCGCAAAGGCGCGGTGGAGAAGTCCAATCACACTGCCGCCCAACGCTGGTGGCGGACACTGCCAGACGATGTGACTGTTGAGCAGGCGCAGGAAAGTCTCGACAAGTTCTGCCGGCTGCGCGGTGACACCCGGTTGCGGCCCACCGCCGACGGGAAAGCCACTGTGGCGACCGTGGCCGGCAGCGAGGGCTTGCATCCGATGCCGGCGCGAGCCTATCCGGCGATCATGTCCTGCGAGCGGGTGGTATCGCGGCAGGCGTTGATCTCCTATCGCGGCAACCGGTACTCGGTGCCCCCAGAGCTCGCCTCGGCGCGGGTGAACATCACCGAGGTCCTCGGCGCCGGCGTCATCGATGTGGTCACCGCTTCGGGGATCACCATCGCCCGGCACCGTCTGGCCGCCGATGGGACCGGGGCGATGGTGCGCGATCACGGCCACGTCTACGCCTTGGAGCAGGCCGCGATGGCGGGGGCGAAAACCGGACGGCCGCATCGCCGCAAGGAACGTATCCCACCAGGACCCGAGGCTCTTGCCGCGGCCGCGGTACTGCGTATCGACCGCGCAGACCCCACCACCACCATCAGCTCTGAGGCCCAATCACCTCCCAGCACAACACAGTCCGATACCGAACCTGCGGCTCTCTACGATCTTTCGGTTTACGAGCGCGCCGCCCACGGAAGGAACACCCTGTCATGACCACACGCACCACAACCGGATCTGGCGACCGTTTACCCCCTCCGAATACCGCGGAATCGGCGAGCCTATACCAACGTCTGCGTGGGCATCTGGCAGTGCTGAAACTGCACGATGCGGCCGAGGCGTTGCCCTCGGTGCTGGATCAGGCATCGGCAGAGGACCTGTCGATGACCGCCGCCCTGGACCGGCTGCTCTCGATCGAAGTGCAGGCCACCGAAGCGCGACGTCTGGCGGGTCGACTGCGCTTTGCCTGCCTGCCCACCCCTGCCTCGCTGGAGGATTTCGATTACGACGCCGCCGTCGGCGTTGATCGCAAGGTCATCGATGAGCTGGCCACCGGTCGCTACCTCGAGACCGCAACGAACGTGTTGCTGATCGGCCCGCCGGGGGTCGGCAAGACCCATCTGTCGGTCGGATTGGCAAGGGCTGCAGCGTATGCCGGGTATCGCACCTATTTCACCACTGCTGCCGACCTCGCTGCCCGGTGTCATCGCGCCGCGATCGAAGGTAGATGGGCGACCACGATGCGGTTCTACGCTGGTCCTACGTTGCTGGTGATTGACGAACTGGGCTATCTGCCGCTGCCCGGCGAGGCGGCAGCAGCGTTGTTTCAGGTCGTCTCCCAACGCTATATGAAAACGTCAATCGTGATGACCACCAATCGAGGCGTCGGATCATGGGGTGAGGTGCTCGGCGATAACACCGTCGCGGCAGCGATGCTCGATCGCCTCTTGCATCGTTCCGTCGTGCTCAACCTCGACGGTGATTCCTACCGCCTACGCGACCACAACGCCCGAGCAGAAAAACTGCGTAGAACGACCACCGGAACCCGACAACCGCTACAGTGAGGACCGCTCATAGGTGGGGATTTTCGCCGAGCACAACTGGGGAGTTTCCCTGAGCCTCGTCAGCGTTCGACGAAGCCGGCGATAATCGGCACCAGAGTGGTCGTCTCGGCGGTACTTCCCTCGAAACAACCGATCTCCAAAGGGAAACCACTGCGATCCACCAGCGGTCCGACCACAATTTGAGGGTCGACCCGCCGTTCTTTGCTGAACCCCACCTTGCGCAGCTCATCCTCCGATTCAGCCTCGATATACAAGGTCGTAACGTCATAGAGCAACAGGGACAGCCCACCGCAATCACGGGAGTAGTCAAAGCACTTCGGGTCAAGTCCCGGGAAGTGGTGTAGTGCTGCGTGATCCGGTGTGTTAAGCGGTGAGTGCGGGCATGTCGTCGGCTCCTATTTCGGGGTTGTCGTTGGTGATGGTGGTTAGGCGGCAGCGGGCCAGGATGTCGAGGCCGAGGTAGCGGCGGCCTTCGGCCCATTCATCGTTCTGTTCGGCCAAGACGGCGCCGACGAGGCGGACGATGGCGTCGCGGTTGGGGAAGATGCCGACCGCATCGGTGCGGCGGCGGATCTCTTTGTTGAGTCGTTCGGCGGGGTTGTTGGACCAGATCTGGGTCCAGATGTCTTTGGGGAATGCGGTGAAGGCAAGGATGTCTTCGCGTGCAGCGGCCAGGTGGTCGGCCACGGCGGGCAGTTTGTCGGTGACGTAGTCGATGAGCCGGTCGAACTGCGCGGCCACCGCGGGTGCGTCCGGTTGGTCATAGACGCTGTGCAGCATGGCTTTGACCGCTGGCCACATGGAGAAATTGTCAATACCTGTGGATCGGGTTGTTCAGGCGACCTCCGTTCCGGGTTGTTCGGCGCCGTCGGTGGGCGGCTGTGTTGGGGTGATCTCGGTGGGGCGTTCGAGCAGCTTTCCCTTGTGGAAGACCGCGCCGGCGCGGACCAAAGCGACCAGGTGTGGGGCGTTGACGGCGCGCCAGCGGGCCGCGGCGGCGTCGATGAGCTTGTAGGCCATAGCCAGTCCGGCCGCGCGTGATCCCGGGCCTTTGGTGACCTTGGTGCGCAAACGCACTGTGGCGAAGGTGCTTTCGATCGGATTCGTGGTGCGTAGGTGAATCCAATGTTCGGCCGGGTAGTGGTAGAACTCCAGCAGGGTGTCCAGATCGTCGGTGATCTTGGCGACCGCTTTAGGATACTTGGCCCCGAAGTCGACCTCGAAGGCTTTGACCGCGAGCTGGGCCTTGTCGATATCCTCGGCGTTGTAGATCTCCTTGATCGCCGCCAACGCCGACGGGTGCGCTGATTTCGGCAGCGCGGCAAGAACATTAGCCTGCTTATGAAACCAGCACCGCTGCTCTTTGGTGGCCGGGAACACCTCACGCACCGCGTTCCAGAACCCGAGTGCGCCATCGCCGACCGCGAGCACCGGGGCGGTCATGCCGCGTCGCTTGCAGTCGCGCAGCAGATCAGCCCACGACTCGGTCGATTCGCGGTAGCCGTCGGTGATCGCCACCAGTTCTTTGCGGCCGTCAGCGCGCACACCCAGCTTCACCAGCAAGCACAGCTTTTCCTGGTCCAGGCGGACCTTGAGGTGGATGCCGTCCACCCACAGGTAGACGTAATCGGTGCCCGACAGGTCCCGGGCGGCGAACGCGCGGGCCTCATCTTGCCACTGACTGGTCAGCCGGGTGATCGTGGTGGCCGACAACCCGGCACCCGAGCCCAGAAACTGCTCCAGGGCCGGCCCGAAATCACTGGTCGACAGCCCGTGCAGATACAAAAGCGGCAGCACCTCGCTCATCTGCGGTGACTTGCGCGCCCACGCCGGCAGGATCGCCGAGGAAAACCGTTTCCGCTCACCAGTGTCGGGGTCGACGCGTTTGTCGTTGACTCGTGGAGCTTTCACCTGCACCGCACCGGCTGCGGTCAACACCTCACGTGGCTGGTGGTAGCCGTTGCGCACCACCAGCCGGTGCCCGTTGTCGTCGAGCTGATCGGCGTACTGGGCCACATACGCGGCGACCTCGGCCTGCAACGCCGCGGCCAGCATTTGCCGGGCACCGTCGCGGACGATCTCGTCCAACAACGAGCGCCCAGAGGCCTCGTGGCCGTTGGCGTCCTCGGCGTCGTGAACTACGGTGAGCATGGGCGTACCTTCCCGAACCAGCGCGCCAACGCCGGCTCATGATCGGACCTACTGACTTTCAGATCATCCTCGGGAAGGTGCGCCCACTTTCACGCCCCCATCCCGAGGCTCATCCACAGGTTCTGATCATTGCTCCCACATGCTCTTGGGGCAGATGCTCATCAGGTTGGCCGCGTAGTGGGTGCGACACCGCTGCCAGGCTGCGCCGGGCAGGTTGGCCGCGATGGCCTCGCGTAGGCCGGCGTGGGCGTCGCTGGTGACCAGTCGTGCGCCGGCCAGTCCGCGGGCGACCAGGTCGGCGAAGAACTCGTTCCAGGCGGGGCCGGTCTCGCTGGTGACCACGCGCATGCCCAGGACTTCGCGGTGTCCGTCACCGTTGACGCCGGTGGCCAAAAGCACCACCGCGTTGACGACCCGGCCGCCTTCGCGGACCTTCATCGTCAACGCATCAGCGGCGACGAAGGTGAACGGGCCGGCAGAATCGAGTGGTCGGTGGCGGAACTGTTCGACGTGGTCGTCGAGGTCGGTGGCCATGCGGCTGACCTGCGATTTGCTCAGCGAATCGATGCCCAGCGTCTTGACCAGTTTGTCCATCCGCCGCGTGCTCACCCCGGCCAGGTAGCAGTCGGCGACCACGGTGATCAAGGCGGATTCGGCCCGCTTGCGTCGCTCCAGCAGCCAGTCGGGAAAGTAGGTTCCCTTGCGCAGCTTGGGAACCGCGACATCGATGGTCCCGACCCGGGTGTCCAGTCCGCGGTGGCGGTACCCGTTGCGCTGGGCACGGCGTCCCGGTGTGGGCTGGCCCCATTCAGCGCCCACCACGGCATCAGCATCCGCCGACAGCAGGGCGTTGATCACGGTCTGCAACAGCGAGCGCATCAGATCCGGTGACGCTTCTGACAGGGCCTCGCCAAGAAGGCCGGCAGGGTCGACAATGTGGGGTGCGGTCATCGTGATGCTCCTCGAGGATTCTGTGGAAGGTTGACTCGAAGGATCACGCGGTGGCCGCTTCACGTCCATCACCAACACGATGACGAACCCAGCAACCGCGCTACACCACTATGCGGGACTCAACTGCACTTTTCGCGGCGATCGCATCCCGATACCCACCCGGGCCGATCACGTCCAGATGGCGCTGGATGGTCCGATACGACACCGTCGTAGCGCCCAAGTCTTCGAGCACCCGGATCGAGTCGAGCTTGCTGGTCGGCTCCACGATCCGGGCGCTCACCAGATCCCGGAACACCGCGTCATCGACCACATCGAATCCGAGCCAGTCATACACGTGCCCGAGGACCTCACGCAGTAACCGCGAGGAGGTGCCCGTGATGTGACCCGGGCCGGCCGACGCCGGCGCCACGGTCTCATCGGCGGGCCGCCAGTCGGCGACCTCGCCGACACGGGCGACCTTGCGGGCTACCTCCAGATCCAGACCCTGTTGATCACCATCGGCGATCCGGCGGGCCTGCTCCAGCAGAACCCCCAGCTCAACGTCGGTATGGGCGGACCCCAGATGAGCCAGGATCTCGTGTTTGCCCTGGTTCTTGCGGGCCACCTGCACCGCCACCGCACCGGAGGAAGTGCGCACCTTCCGCACGTACGCCACCGCCCGAACCTACCCCGTTAGTGCCCCTAGTGCCCCAAATCACCACACGAAACCCCAGGTCACAGCGATAAGACCCCTCAGATCCCCGATCGATGTCCTAACTCAGGTGGTTGCGCTGCAAGGGGACACGCTCGGCATTGGCGATTGTCTCGGGAGGCTGGGCGCTCCAGGCCTCGCCACCTCCGTTGGTCATTCTCTGACTATCTCATCCTGGACTCCAACCGCGGCGAGCCATGCCCTCCGGCTGAGCGGTTACTGTCTCTGTTCTATTCCGCATTCAATTCCGGGCATTGATGCGTGTGGGCTGCAACTAGCAGTTTGTAGTATTGCTCTGCGGCGGTGACAAACGCTTCAGGAGGGGTATTATTCATCTCGTTTCGCCGCGTTGCCTGATGAGATTCGAACGCTTGCCTTGACGCAGGACTTTCTATCGCGATGCCATCGTATACGGAATCGGCTGTGGCAATTACTTGACTTTTCCATTTCTTGGGATTTGATCTGATGTCCTCGATGCTCCTAGCCCGAGCGCTTAGTGTGATTGGCGCTATTGTGTTGTTAGCGCCGCCGCCGGGCATCGCCCAACAAACGTGGCGGCCTAGGTGTAACTCCCAGACAGGTTGTGAACGGCGTGGTGAGCGGAAGTAGGTGAGGACCTCCGGTATCGGTGTGGTTACCAAACACGCACATCCGATTACCGAGAGGTCCTCATGGTCCACGCTAATGCTTCGTTGACTCCTCGTGGGCGGTTGCGGCTTGCGCAGGCGGTTGTTGATCAGGGCTGGAGTTTGCGGCGCGCGGCTGAGCGGTTCCAATGTTCGGTGGCCACAGCCAAGAAATGGGCCGACCGTTATCGCGACGGTGGCGAAGCAGCGATGGTAGACCGGCCCAGCCGGCCGCATCGCAGTCCGTTGCGGTTGCCGAAACGACGTGAGCGGCGCATCGTCAACCTGCGCTTCACCCGGCGCTGGGGCCCACATCGCATCGCCGCTTACCTGCACCTGCCACGCTCGACCGTTGAGGCGGTGCTGCGCCGCTACCGGATGCCATTGCTGCGGCACCTGGACCAAAACACCGGGTTACCGGTACGCCGGCCCAAACCCCGCCGCTATGAGCACCCGGCTCCCGGCGACTTGGTCCATGTCGACGTCAAGAAACTGGGCCGCATCCCCGACGGGGGCGGCCATCGCAAGCTGGGTCGCCAAGCCGGCCGGCGCAACCGCTGCGGCATGGGATACACGTTCTTGCACCACGCCGTTGATGACCACTCCCGGCTGGCCTACTCCGAGGACCTCACCGACGAACGCAAAGAAACCGCCGCGGGATTCTGGAAACGCGCCAACGCGTTCTTCGCCGACCACGGCATCACCGTCAAACGAGTGTTGACCGACAATGGATCCTGTTACCGGTCAAAGAATTTCGCTGAAGCGCTCGGCCCCGACATCACCCACAAGAGGACCCGGCCCTACCGGCCACAGACCAACGGCAAAGTCGAGCGATTCAACCGCACCCTGACCACCGAATGGGCCTATGCGCAGACCTACCGCTCTGAGGCCGAACGCGCCGGAACCTACCAGCACTGGCTGCATCACTACAATCACCACCGACCCCACACCGGCATCGGCGGAATGACACCAATCGAGCGCCTACGCGTTCACAACCTACCCGTGAAGAACACCTAGGCCTCGGATGAAGTGTGGTGTCTTGGCCATGATTTCGGCTGCCGCATCAGTAGTGATCCCGTGGTCCCATATGTAGGCATCCGCCCACCCCTTTTCGAGGTCACACACGGCGGAGGCAAATGCAGAGTCCCCGCCGTTCGGCACGCGGTCGTAGAATGTAGAGATTAAGTAGTCGCGGTTCTTCGACGGCAAGAATTCTTCCGGTCCGCTCATGGCGAGGTGGTCTTCATCTTGGGTTCGCAGATCACCGGTGTACGGACTTGGCAGCCGAATCGACAGCCAGGCGTCCGCGATTTGCTCTGGGGTGGAATTGGATCCGGCCGAATCGACACATCCTGTCCCTGCGATAGCGGATTCAACCACCTCCGCCGCGCTAGGAAAGCCGGGCAGTGATCCGCTTGGACCGTCACCACCACAACCTGCGACCAGAATTGTCGCTGCCAGCAGCACAATACGCTTATGTCTCATCACGACGCCCCCGATGGCTTACGTTCGAGCATACGCGCGGGTCCCACCGTTTCGCACGTCATTCGGATGTTTTTAGCCATCCACTTTCAGGTAGACTATGCACTACAGGTCTACCGGGCAACGAAGGGACCGAACCATGCCGGCCGCCAAGTCCGACACCACGACGGACGCCAAGTCCGCCAGGAAACTTGAACTTGAACGTCGCAACGCCGCCGTCGGTGAACGCATTCTCCCGATCATCGGAGCCAACATCGTCGCACGCCGGGAAGACCTGCGGCTGTCGCAGCGGGCACTGGCAGAAAATGCCGACGTCGACCGCATCTGGATCCGCCAAGTCGAACAAGGCACCCGAGCCCCCACTGTGATCGTCCTGGCCAAGATCGCAGAAGCCCTCGACACCACCGTCGAGGCGCTGACCAAAGGGACCTAACAGCATGGCTGCGCTCGGGCTGCCCGCGACCATCACCGTGGCCGTGCTTGTCGGACCCAGCTGGTATAGATCGCCGCAGACCCGCACACCTCGACGGGAAGGCGCAGGGCAATGAATCCGTTCGACTACAACCACCCCCCTGATGCACCCGCCAGCGGCCAGCTGTACATCGCGACGGTCAAACCCTTCGATGCCGTGTCGCCCTCCGACCACCAACCGCTGGCGCGGGTCCGCTACACCAACGGCAAGACCTTCGTCGGCCGCGACACCGTGCGGCACATCGACGTCCACCGCGAGACCGGCCAGCCCGTGGAGCACTGGATGCGCATCGACGGCTATGCGCGCGAGATTGTCTCCCAGATCAGCACCCTGGTCGCAGACGGCGCCGTCAGCCCCGTTGCCTGTTTCACCGAGCTGCGCTACCACCTCGACGCCGACACCGGCTGGTCCCCCGCGATCGACGCCCTCAGTGACGAAGACTGGGCCGCGGTGCAGTGGCGCGTCACCGACCTTCTACGCACCGGATGAACGCCGCGGGCTCAGCACGCTAGTCGCCGGTGCGCTCCATCTTGAGCCGGTACGGAGTGAGCGGCTTGACGCAGCTTCCGTCCAAGACCTCCTCCTGGCCGCGGCCCTCAATGACCGGGATCGGATTCGGCGCCGGCCGAGGCAAGTCGAATTCCTCGCTGCGCTTCAGCGGTGCTGGAACGTCGTCGACGATGCACGGCGGGTTCCCCTCAAACCGGCTCGTCCACCGGCCGTCGGCGAAGGTATAGACCCCGCCCCTTCCGTCGAGCGGCTGAAGCACCCCCAAACTTACGCACCGCGCCTGTGCCCGAAGACAATACGTTCGGAAGTCCACTTCGACGGAGCCACCGGCACCGTTCAAGAGCGTCTGCGTCATGGTGTAGCGGCCACGAAACCCCTCTGCTGGAACAGGCTGGCGGGCGGGCAACGCGGCGGGATCAGCGATGGCCGCGACGTCGGTATCAGCGACACGGGTCAGCGCCACCGTCGAGGACGTGCTGCAGTTGCTGCCGTTGATCACCCGGTACTCACCGGCCAGGGTGCCATCGTCGTGAGGTGTCAGTGTGATGACTTCCCAGGTTTCCGGGGCGAACTCGCGGTCACGACAATCATCGCGCAGCGCGGGCGTGATCGCCGCCGAACTCGTCGGCACGGTCCCCACCGCAATCCACTGCCCGCCAACATCATCGAAAACAAGACTGGAATTGAGGGTGGGGCCGGCGACGGCTTCGGCAATCGCGGTGCACCCCGACGGGGAGCACGCTGAACGGATCTCCAGTGTGCCCTGCCGACGCTTGGGATCGAAGACCTCACCTGTGGTGATGTGTGTCTCTGGGCCGAAGTCCGCCGCGTAGGTTCCGGTCAGCGGACCGGTATTGGGCGCGGGTGCAGTCTCCGCGACGGATACGTCAGGGCTGACACTCTCGCTGGAGGGTGGGGAACTCGATTCCCAGGGTTGCTCGATGGCCAGTACCGTCACCCCGGCCACAGCCAGGGTGGCCGCGGCCGCCAACCCTGCCACCCTGGCCATGCGGCGCCCGCGCCGCGCGGAAGGCGCAGGGGCGAAGGTGCTCGGCGGTGGGAGCGAGGCCGACTGGGTGGGTGCGGCCGGTGAGATCTGGGGGCCGGCGTGCTGGATCAGTGCCTGGGTGAAGTCGCGACAGCTGGCGAAGCGGTCTGCGGGCTTCTTCGCCAGCGCCACAGCTAGGGGCCAGTCCAGCGAAGCCAGGTCGGGACGCGTGTCAGCCAGGCGGGGAGGCGCACTGGAGAGGTGGCTGCTGATCACGACAGCGGGATTGGCGAACGGGAACAGCTGAGTCCCGGTCAGTAGGTGGTAGGCGGTGGCAGCGAGTGCGTACTGGTCGGCGCGGCCGTCGGCGTCCTGGCCCAGCAGTTGCTCGGGTGCCGCGTAGGCGACGGTGCCGACGGTCATGTTCGTTGTGGTCAAGCCGCTGACGTCGTCGAGGCTGCGGGCAATGCCGAAGTCGGCCAGCATGACCTGCGATTCGCCCCGCGAATCCGGGTGCGACACCATGATGTTGGCCGGCTTGACGTCGCGGTGCAGCAGCCCCTTGCTGTGCGCATAATCAAGGGCCTCCCCCACGGCACCGATGATCCGCAGCGCCAGGTCGGTCGGCATCCCACCGGGATACCGTTGTGCCAGCAGTTCGCCGGCGTTGAGCCCATCGACGTAGCACATCGCGATCCACAGCCGGCCGTCGGCTTCCCCGCGATCGAGGACACTGACGATATGCGGATGCCACAAGCTGGCCGCAAGATCCGCTTCGCGCGCGAACCGGACCTGGTAGCTGGAGTCCATCGAGATGTCGGCTCGCAGCAACTTGAGCGCGTCATACCGTGGCAACCGAGGGTGCTCGGCGAGGTAGACCTCCCCCATCCCACCGGACCCGAGCGGCCGCACAATGCGGTACCCAGCAAAGTGCTCTCCCACCCCCACCGGCATGGCAGCATATTAGCTGCCCGCCACGTCACGATGTCGTGACACCGGCACCGGCAGTCGTTGCGGTGCCCGGCTCGCCGCGGTGCAGGTCACCCGTCACATCCCGCTCCACCCCGCAGTGGGCCACGGTGCGGGTTCCCCAGACCGGGCGGTGTCGGAACAGGTAGCGCGACGCGCCCGTGGCCGGTCCGACCGCCCCCGCAGATCGGGTCGTGCGTGAAGGGGTCTGATTGCACGCAGGCCCGGCCCGCGGGTTCGCCAGTTGTGCTCAGTCACAGTGGTGCTTGCCTGCCGTACAACGACGCACGGACAGGGACTGGCCGGGCGGGCCGGGCCGGGCTAGAACAGTGCGGCTCCATTGGCCTGAGCCCAGTGAGTCTCAAACGCCGGACGTTGCTTGTCGTCGACGACAGCGGGAGCCACGACGAAGAAATGTTCGCAGTTGTCGGCCACCGCAAGGTGGTGCCGCACGATGTGATCCGCGCCGACCTCACGGCGGCCGGGCAGTCCGCTCAGGTGGGCATCCATCTCGGCTCGCGTCCCGCGCGCCAGCCGCCGCACCGACCGCGCGGTGATCCCCCGCCGGCCCTCCCGCCCCGGAGGTGTCACCCGGCGAACCTCGTAGACAGCGAACTCCGCGGCATCGAACATCTCTCGAAAGGCGACCTCGACCTCCACCAGACCGGCTTCGGTGATCATCTGCGCCACGCTCCCACCGGCGATCAGGGTTTGGCGTTCATTGAGCCGCCGCGATGTCGCTTCGATGAGCATGGCCTGCGCTCCGGCCTGTGGCTCCTGGCGGTAGCGCTCGACCATGTTGGCCCGTCCCGAGGAGGTGCTCAACGCGAAAACACAGTATGAGCAGCAGGATTTCGACCAGGACACGCCCAGCTTGGTGAACACGTAGTCCGCGCACGCCTGACGATCCATCCCGGCCTCGATCAGCGGGTACCAGCCTCGCCGCCGCTCGGTATTGAATAGTTGGTCCTTGGCGGCGCGGCGTTGCTCGCCGGCTTCGAACCCGATCACGTGCCGGTAGGGTTGACCATCGGTGATTTTCTTGATGACCGGATCCAGTGCCCAGCCCTTGGCGTGGATCGAGCAGGCACGCTTGCCGCCGAGCTGCGGAACCGTTCCAGCAGAAAGCATTTCGGTAGAAAGGCGATACGCGCCGTCGCTGTACAACTTCTGCGGACAGGTCGAATCGTCAAGCACCACAACCCCGTTGCCGTTCGCGGTCGGAGTGCGCTCAGAGCGGGCACATTGGATGTAGCGAACACCGAACCGCCTGAACAATGGGAGGATGTACGTCTCGACATCCCTAGAGGTGGAACGGAATTCGTCACCCGTCATGGCCGTCAGCACCACCATGTCGGCCAGGTCGAAATCCCGAGTCTCCGGTTCGGTCAGCCACCGCAGCAGCAAGCAAGTGGAGTCAAGCCCAAGGCCGTAACTGACCACAACTTTCGGGCGGTGCTCACCGGAGACGATGCCTGGGATCTCCAATTCCGTTGTGGCCGTGCGGCTCATGCTGTCCCCCCCATCGATCAGATGCTGTTGTCTCTAGACTACCAAACTGGTAGGCTAAAGACAACCGGCCTCGAGGTGAGGCGGTGCCCGGCGAGCACGAGGAAGAAGGTCGACCCAATGACTTATGGCGACGACAGCGGCAACCCCCGAGCGGCCTACCTGAGCGCACTGCGCCGCAACTACACCTTCGACAGTGCACGCGCAGCCGTAGCCACTGCCAGCGAGAAGCTCAACGAAGCCAGGGCCACCCTCGTTCTGGCCCATGACCTTCGCGCCGACCTCGGCGTCCTAGATGTCCGCGTCCTGAGCCGGGCGGTCGAAACCCTCAGCGCTGACCTGCACGCCCTCGGCGAAGCGCTGGCCGACACCGTGGACGTGTTGGCGACCCTCAACGGCCGGGCCCGCCCGGCTCGCGCCACTGAGTACGTCGCCGCCGACGGTGTCACGGTCATCCAGATCGACACCGACGCCAACGTCGGACCCGTCCGAGTCAACCTCAACGACACCTGCATCCACGACGGCCGCCCCGCAGCGGCCACGCCGGAGGAAGGCAGCTACTGGCCCACCGAGGCCGGACTGCTGGCCATTCACCACAACGGCCGCCGCAGCGACGGCTAGCCCAGCGACCCCCGCCAGAGCCTCACATCACCACCGATAAGGAGACCACCCATGACCACTGCCGGCACCTTTGCTCTCGACGCCGGGCTGCACACCTACCCCGCGGCGGGATTCGACATCCCCTGGAACGGATGGGCCACACCCATCGTCAGCCGCGCCACCCTGTGCGCCCTGATCGCCAACGAAGATCCCCTCGGGCAACGCCTGACCCTGGAGTTCGACGGAACCATCGCCACCGTCGCCGACCGCGACCCCGCCGGACGCCACACCGACGCCGTCACGCTGGTTCCAGACGCCGACGGCCTCTACCATCTTGTCGCACTGGGATGGACATTCCACCAGATCGAAGAACGCCCCCAGCGGGGCCAATTCGCCACCCCGGAATGCCGCTATACCGTCACCTGGCAGATCGACGCACTCGATGCGACAACCCCGGTCGAGGCCGCCCAGTTCGCCCGCGACGCCCAAACCCGGCCCCAGACCACGGCCACTGTCTTCACTGTCACCGACACCACAACAGGCCAGCACCACCTCGTTGACCTGGCTGCGCAGAACCCCGACCAGGACCAGCCGCACGACTGCTAGCAGCCGCGCCCGGCCCGCAGCGCCCCGCGCCTCGACGTGCGCTGCCGCCGGGCGCACCCAGTCGCGCAAGCAACCGTTGCGCCCACCTGGTGGGGGCGAGGATGCACGTAGGCGCCCGCTGGCGTCGCCCCCGCCCCGCGCTGGTGCTGCCGACGCCCCTTCGGGAACGAACTACGCCCGGAGTGCCAGCGCCCAGGTCTGCGTTGAAGGCCCGGTGACGGCTTCTGCTCCTCGTCGCGACGAATCCAGACGACAAACCGCTGAGACAAACGACAGCCGCATGACAAACCCGCTGAGAATATGACACGCGGGCTGAGACCCGCGTCCCACCCCCGCCCCGAAGTGGTTGTCTAAACACCACCATTAGTGGTAGACTAAAAACAACCACTTAGGAGGGGCGATGGCCACCAGCGCGACCACTGACCGAGGAACCGTCACCGCAGGCGACAGCCCCGACTTGCGTTCCTATGACTGGATTTTGGTGTCCTCCAGCGCCGGGAAGGACTCGCAAGCTGCCCTCGACGTCGTAGCCGAGGCAGCCTCACAGGCTGGCGCCCTCGACCGGGTCGTGGTGGTGCACGCCGACCTCGGGGAAGCGGAGTGGGACGGCGTGCCGGAACTGGCCGCCGAACACGCCGCCCACTACGGACTGCGCTTTGAGCTGGCCCGCCGTGAACGCGACGGAGCCCTGTACACCATCCTCGATCACGTCCAGCAGCGCGGCATGTGGCCGAGCAGCCAACAACGTTGGTGCACTTCAGATTTCAAGCGCGGACCGATCCGCAAAGTGATGACCAAACTCGTCGCAGAACTGCGCGACAGCGACCAGGTGGTGGGCCGGCCGGTGCATCTGCTCAACGTCATGGGGCTGCGCGCCGAGGAGAGCAGCGCCCGCGCCCGCCGCCAGCCCTACGCCCCGAATCCCTCAGCCTCCAACGGCCGCCGCCGCGTCGATGACTGGTACCCCATCCACGAACTGTCGACCACCCAGGTCTGGCAGCGGGTCCGCTCTGCCGGCACCCGCCCGCACCCCGCCTACCTGGAAGGCATGTCCCGACTGTCCTGCCGATTTTGCGTGCTGGCCAGCCGCGCGGACCTGGTGTGCTCAGCCCGGCTGAACCCCGAACTGGCCCGCCGCTACGCCGCAGTCGAAACCCAGACCGGGCACCGCTTCCGCGCCGACCTGTCCATGGCCGACATCATCGCCGAGGCCGCCGCCGGTGAACAGGGAGCCTTCCTCGACCTTGCCGAACTGCACCCCATCGGGTCATGAGCACCGCCACCAGTCAGGAGCCGACCATGAGCACCAACACCATTCACCCCGTGCAGGGCCGCGATCCCTACGCCAGCCGCCGCGTGGCGGTGTACAAGAACCTGCACAAGGGCGCCTGGTCGATCAAAGCCCTCGACGGCCCCCACAAGGGCAAGATCGTCGCCCACGCCGACCGCGTCGGACTGCTCGACTGTGCAATGCACGTCGGGCGAGCCGCTCAGGCCCGCATCGCCGCCGGTGCGGCCCGCGAGGTCCACGCCTGGGTGACCGGCCGCCTGGCCGACATCACCCTCGACCACCCCGCCCGCCTGGTCTACCGCCCGCATGAACGTCCCGAGTTCTACCTGGCCGCCACCGGCCGCGCCGTGGCCACCAGCCCAGCCGCACTGTTCACCGACCACGCCTACATCAACGCCGCCTGACGCCCAGAGGAACCCAGCCATGACCACCCCCACCCTCCCCCTGCCGACCATCCCCGACGACACCCTGCGCGAACTGCTCTGCGCCTACTTCTTCGCCCGCGACGACCTCTACGAGACCGAGGCCGACGCCGAGGTCAGAGCCGCCCACCCCGAGTCGATGTGCACCACCAGCCGACAAGCCGTCATCGACCTGGCCGACGAACTGGTCGCCCGATTCGTGCCCGACACCGCTGCTCGCTGCGCCCTGACCGGCGAAGACCCCGCCACGCTGGCCTACACCGGCCCATCGCAACCCCGCGCCGGCGACCTCATCGCCGCGATCCACCCCGGCACCGGACGCATCACCGGCACCGTCCACGCCGTCACCGACCACGCAGCCATCGTCCACTGGCAGTACACGAACCTGCCGCCGATCACCTACCCACTGACCCAGATCGTGCCCACCGCTTGCGGCTGGCACATCAGACGCACCTGATCTCGCCCCCGCACACGCCCCATCACCGCCAAGGGAAGGAACCGACCCCGCCATGACCACCAGCATCGACCGATTCGCCGACAGCGTCCGCTATCACTTCGCCCACCCCCCTGCTGACTGGACCATCCGCAAAATCGACTCCCGTCGCTGGGCGGTGATCAACACCGCCGGAGACACCATCGACACCCACCCCACCCGCAGCGCTGCCGAACACGCCGCTGCCGCCGGCCCCTACGTCCGGATCTGGTCGGACCGCACCGCCTGGTACCTCGGCACCACCAACGACCCCCGCAACCGCACACTGACCCCCGAGGAACTGCGCACCATCGCCACCGTGCTCACCGACCTCGACCACCCCGAGGCCCCCGCCGCCCGCCACCGCGCCTGGCCCGACACCGAATTCTGCGACCTGTGCGACCTCCCCTTGACCGGCCCAGGCCGCCTGTGCCCCAACTGCGACCACTGCGACACCGAGGACTGCACCAATCCCCTCAACGACGGCGAAGGCTACGACGGCTACTGCGGCGACTGCGCCGATCGCCGCGCCAACCTCTACGACTGACCCGACTCCGCCGGACCTCCGGCCCATCACGTACCACCTCCGGCTGTTGTCGTGACCTGAGAGGTTGTTGACGGCGCGCCTGCTTGAAATGGGGAGGACCTCCTGACGGAGTGGATGTGTCTGGCATTCACCCGTAGGAGGTCCTCGTGTCTCACGCTAACGCCCGTACCAACCTGTTCGCACGTCGCTTGATCGTGGAGCGTGTCGCGGCCGGCTGGCCGCCCGCGCAGGTTGCTGAACAACTGGGAATTTCGCGGGCCACGGTCTACAAGTGGCTGCGCCGATACGCCGAAGGTGGTGACGAAGCCCTCGCTGACCGGTCCTCGCGTCCGCACCGGATGCCCCGGCGCACCAGCGACCGAGTCGAGAAGAAGGTGCTCGCCGCGCGGCGACGCCGCAAGCGTGGCGCAGTCATGCTGGCTGCTGAACTTGGGATGCACGCCTCGACGGTGGGACGGATCCTGGCGCGTCACCAGGTACCGCATTTGAGTGCAATCGACCCGATCACCGGTGAGCCGGTGCGCTCGTCGCGGCGCAGCCCCAACCGCTACGAGCACCGCACCCCAGGATCAATGGTCCACGTCGACGTCAAGAAGCTGGGCCGCATCCCCAAAGGCGGCGGGTGGCGCCTGCACGGCCGCGACGCCGCGGTGTCAGTGGCCAACCGGCACAAGAAGACCCGCATCGGCTACGACTACGTGCACACCGCCATCGACGACCACACCCGGCTGGCCTACAGCGAGGTACTCACCGACGAGAAAGACCTGACCTGCGCGGGATTCTTGCACCGAGCGTTGGAATGGTTCGCCAGCCACGGTGTGCGGGTGCGTCGGCTGCTGACCGACAACGCCATGGTCTACCGACACGGCACCAACTGGGGCTGGGTGTGCACGGCCTGGGGACTCAAACGCCGGTTCATCAAACCCGGCTGCCCCTGGACCAACGGCAAAGCCGAACGCTTCAACCGCACCCTGCTCAACGAATGGGCCTACGCCCGCCCCTGGACATCCAACAGCCTACGAAAACGAGGACTTGACCGATTCCTACACCGCTACAACACTCAACGAGGCCACTCCGCCCTCGGCGGACACCCACCCATCAGCCGACTCGCCGCCTGACAACAACGTGTCAGGTCACAACAGCTAGTCCCGCTCCGAGCACCCGCCGGCCTTCCCGACTACGAGCCGCTGCCCGGCAGGTATACGCCGGTCTCGCGCCCGACGTAAACCCCCACGGTCACCTCCACCCGCTGCACGCACAACAGAGGGCGGCGACGCTGCACTCAGGCATTGCCTGCGATCCCCACCGCACACCAGCAACGCAGCGGATGGTCCTGTCTTCGGGTGGGAAAAAGACGCCTGGACACGGCGAAACCACCTCTGACCCAGGAACTCTCACCGGGCCCTCTGCCACCTCTGCCACCGCCTCGGCCTCTCGGACGAACGGCACGCAGCCGCAAGCGAACTCAACAAACGAACACCCCAACTGGGAGCCTATACACTACCGATATGTGGTAGTGTATAGACATCACCCCTCGAGAGGAGCGCCCCGTGTCGAATCTTCAATTCACCAACGCCCCAACGGTTTTCGCCTACCGCCACCGTGAAGCGATTCTCTGCCCGTCGTGTACGCAGCACGCGGTTCTGCCGATCACCGAACCGGGTGCCGAGTACGACGACACCGAACACGTCCTCGACGTGGTGGCCCGTGAGGGCGGCCACGACCGCGCGGCGATCACCAGCGACATTCTCCCCGCGCCGATTCCCAGCGTTGAGATCCTCAACCAGGTCTGCTCCGAATGTGCTCAGACGCTGCTGCCCGGCAAGTACTGGGATCACTACCACGCGGTCCTGGCCGCCATCGCCGCCCAGGCCGACACCGTCGAAACGTTGATCGAGCTGCTCAACGGCCACTACCGACCCCAGTCCGGGGTGGCATTTCACCCCGGCGGCGCTGACCGCGATCTGTGGCACGTCCTGCGCTGGGAGCGCAACGACTGGACCACGGTGTGGTCCAAGGCCAACTACTGGTACGCGATGCGCGACAGCCAGGGCAACACCTTCACCTACACCGAAGGCGACCTCGAACGGGGCCCGCGGCCATGAACGCCGCAGTCCTGCAATCCTCCGGCACTGGAAGGAATGAACCGATGTGGATCTGCACCATCAAGACCGAGTACGGCCTCAAGTCCGAGCAGCATCCAAACCCGGAGTCCGCGATCGCGGCCGCCGAATTCTACGCCCGCAACACCGGCGGACTGCCGCTGGAATGGCGCCACGATCGCGGCCTGGACCGCTATGACGCGTGCCTGGTCTCGCTCAACCGCTCCGTGGCCGTGTTCACCGTCGAGCCAGAGACCCCCGACGCTGCCCGCGGTGACGCCGAGCCGGCGATCACCCTCTACACCAAGCCCGGCTGCGTGCAGTGCCGGGCCACCGCCCGCCAGTTCGCCAACGCTGGCGTGCCAGTGAAGACCATCGACGTCAGCGTTGACACCGCCGCAGCCGCGCTGCTCACCGACCTCGGCTACCGCAGCGTGCCCGTGGTGATCGCCGGAAGCCAGCACTGGACGGGCAACCGCCCCGACCGTGCCGATGCCGTCATCCGCCAGGTAGCCAAGCAGGTGCCCTCATGCGGCCGACTCTGAGCCCCGACCAGCGCCACCTGCTGGCGCTGGTCGGCTGCTCCTCGGGAAGCATGTTGCTCGCGGCGATGATCGACGACAGCGCGATGGCGGCCCTGCTGGCTCGCAGCGGCGGCGCCTCGATGCAGACAGCCCTGGACGGCGCCCCGGAGTGGATGACCAGCTACTGGACCTCCGGCCAGAAGTTCACCAGCCCCGGCCTCGGCACCGATCAGGTCCGCTGCGCCGTGACCGCCACGCAGGTACGCAATTTCGGACGCAACCTACCGCTGGCAATGCAGACAGAGATTCGCGAGCTTGAGGCCGCCCAACAAGCCGAGGCCGCGCGCACCTGGCAGTGGTGCTACTGCCCCTACGCCGACACCCCGCGAAACTCTCACGCCGGCCCCTGCACTCGCTACCACCCCAGCGCTGCTGAACACGACGAGCACTACCGGCGTGACCGCCAGCTGCGCACCTGGTCGCAGACGCTGCTGAATCGAGCGCTCGGACTTGCCGAGGCCGGAGCCCAACTCGACCTGTTCGCACCACTGGACTAACCACACCCGCCCTCACCAGAGCCCACCCCCACCCGGCCCGAGGACGACACGCACCGCAGCGACGGTGTCGTCGCCCCGGGCTAAAGGTGGTTGTCTATGCACTACCAAAGTGGTAGACTAAAGACAACCACAACGGAGGGGGATCACCCGAAATGCACACCTGCACTTGCCATTCGATTCGCGAAAGCTCCGGCGGAATCAGCTACTCGCTGTTCATGCTCGGCGTCCTGTGCGGCTACTGCGAAGGCGCCATCGCCGACGCCGAGGCCCAGGCCGAATGGGAGGCCCTGACCCCGGCCGAGCGCATCGCCGCCCGCTGGAGCTACGCCTGCACCGTCGCGATGCCCCGCCGCCGTCCCGGCACCCCCAACGCCGCCGACGCTCCCCCGTTCAGACTCCGACCACACCACCCCCGCAACCCTCAGCACGAAAGGCTCGAGCCATGACCTTCACCCTCACCGACCTGTTCTGCGGAGCCGGAGGAAGCTCCACCGGCGCAGTAAGTTTCGGCAACGTCGCCGTCCGTGTCGGTGCCAACCACTGGGACAAGGCCATCGAGACACACAGCCTGAACCACCCCGACGCCGACCACATCCAGGCCGACCTGTCGCAGATCGACCCGCGCTACTTCCCCAACACTGATCTGCTGTGGGCCAGCCCCAGCTGCACCAAGCACAGCGTCGCTCAGGGCAAGAAGCGTCAGTGTAGGTTCTCACTTTTCGCTGCATGCGCTTGACGCTCTGAACTGCGGCTATCCAGATCGTCTCACTGTCGACGCCTTGCCGTTTGTCTCACGAACCGCTTCATTACCTACAACGCGGTCCAAGTGGCACGGCGCATCGTTCGATTGGTGCTGTCTCTTTTCTAGAAATTCGAGTCGAATCATTACTTGTCTCAGATCTCGTGGTTTGACGCGTCGTCGTGAGCTTCCGCCGGCGATGTCACCCTGGGTCCGTTCAAACGACTTCGCGTACGTCTGCGGGGGTGGCGGCTCTGCGGTGGGTTGCGAGGAAGTTGTCGATGAGGGTTGTGCAGTCGTCGCGCGTGATGGTGCGCAGGCCGGTCATGCGTGCGAATGCGAGGGGTCCGACGAGTTGGCAAATTGCGAGGTCGCGGTCGATGTTGCCGAGTTCGGTGTGGGCTTTCGAGCTGGTGAGGATGGCGTCGAACGGTTGGCGGTACTGGTCGACGACGCGGGCCCGCAGTGCCCCGGATGCGTGACTGTTGTCGGTCTCTTCTTTGGCGCCGGTGGGGCCGAGTGAGAGCCATGCCAGGGTGGTGACGTGCAGCGGGGCGTCGTTGAACAGGGCGGCTTGGCGGCTGAGCAGCTCGATCAGTTGTTCGCGTAAGGAACCGCTGGTCGGTGCTGGTGTGCTTACCTGCGGTAGTAGCCGCTCGAAGGTGGCGGCAAGCAGATGCGACGAGCTCTGAAAATGCCGATAAAGGGTGGTGCGGGCCACCTTGGATGCTTTGGTGACGGCATCGATAGTGACGGCCTCGACGCCTCCGGTGCTCAACAGTGTTGCCGCAGCATCCAATAGTCGATTCCGTGACCGGATCCGCCGCGGATCGATGTCGTCATCATCGGGCAGGGAGGGCTGATTGCTGTCGCTCACGGGTCACCTCGGCGGTCGATTTCGGCGATGTCGCACCGGGAAGTCTAGCAGTTGTGGTACTACCAGTAGCGCAGCGAAACTTGAAGTAGCGGGAGCGTTTCTGTGTCAGATCGTGCGGTGCCGTCGGAACGGCTGCCTTCTCATACCCCGACCTGTATGGGGTGTGGTCCGGACAATCCGCACGGCCTGCATGTGGAGGTCTACCGCAGTGCGGATTCGGTGTATGCCGATGTCACATTCGACGAGCGCCACATCGGAGCCCCCGGCCTGGCGCACGGTGGGGCCGTCGCCGCGGCCTGCGATGACGTGCTGGGCTTCACGCTGTGGATCGCCGGCACGCCTGCGGTGACGCGCAGTCTGACGGTGGAGTATCTGCAACCAGTACCGCTGCACCGGCCCCACCGGATCACCGCGCACATCAGCGCCCGCGAGGGTCGGGCGTTGCACGTCGCGGCGACCGGCACCTGCGAAGGGGCCACCCGGTTCACCGCGACGGCCGTATTCATCGTGGTTGATACCGCACATTTCGCCGCCCACGGCGATATCAGCGGTTTTGGGGAGATCCTCGAGCAGTTCTCGCGCCGCGGCGGCGATCACACACCATGACCGTCGCCAGCGCCCGAGCGAGCGACACGCCCACCGGGCTCGACGAGGAGTATTCGGTTGCCGATCAGGTTCACGCAGCCGGGGTGCCGCGTTCGCGCGTCTCGGCCCGTCGTCGCGAGGCCATCATGGATGCCGCCCTGGCTATAGCTACCACCGGCGGTTACGACGCGGTGCACATGCGGACGGTCGCCGAGCACGTCGGCATGGCCGTGGGCACGCTGTACCGCTATTTCCCGGCCAAAACCCATCTGCTGGTCGCGGCGCTGAGTCGAGAATTTCAGCGTCTCGACGTCGCCGGGACCTGGACAACCGGTGCCGGCACACCGCGGCAGCGATTGGAGCGACTGACCAGCCACCTGCACGGCCGGTGGCAGCGCGAGCCGCTGCTGACCGACGCCATGACCCGGGCTTTCGCCGCGGCCGACACCCGCGCCGCCGCGGAACTTGATTCTGCCGCCGCAACGATCCACACGCTGCTGGCCCGCACCCTCAGCGCGGGCGAGCCGACACCGACACATCTGGTTGTCGCCGGCCTCATCTCCGACATCTGGCTGGCCAACCTGCTCGCCTTCATCAGCGGGCGGGTGTCCGCCGAGGAGACCCGTGACCGCATCGACCGGGCCGTTCATCGGCTACTCGACAGCGCCGCCGCGCACTCCGAGGAACCGTAACGATACTCCTAGTATCGCAGCGATACCTGCCGTACCCTTAGGGGTGCGACTCGATGATGCGTCGAAGGAGAACGCCATGTACACCCAGTGGATCGAAGATTGTGTCGTGCAACGGGTTTCGGTGCGCGACGGCTTGGTACTCGACCTGGACGACTACAACGAAGTCGTCATCTCGCGCCCCCTGCTGCTCACTCTGCCCGCAGCAGATCGCTTTCCCGCCGAGGCAGTCCTCATCAATCCCTTGCAGATCTCGGTCTACGAGCGCCCGCTGCTGAACCTGGCCGGCGCAGTGTGCACCCAGGCCTGGTCCGGTGACGACGGGGGGTTGCACCTGGGCTTCTCCCGTGGTCACCGCATCGACGTCGACCCCGACGAGCAGTTCACCGCGTGGGAGCTGTACGGCAAGCGGCACGGCTACATGGCCTGTCTGCCGCACGGGCGTGTCCGCGTGGTCCGACACGACATCCCCGAAAGCGACGACGCCAACATCGTGAACCGATAAGCCACCGCTGGCTGCAGACCCCATCGACTATCCGATATTCGCTACATAATGTAGCGTAGCGATACCAATAGTATCGTTGATCGTTTAGGGGGTTCGGTGGCCGACCGCACGGCAGGCTCTTCGGTAACACCGGCCCGCGCTGCCCGGCGCGAGACTCCCGTCGATCCCGCGTCCAGCCGTGAATACAGCGCTCGGCTCGCAGCGTTGGGACGATTCACTGTGCGGCACAAAGCCTTGACCATCGGGGTGTGGATCGGCGCCGCGATCGTCTTGGCGCTGCTGTTCCCGCAGCTGGAAACGGTGGTGCGCCAGCAGTCGGTGGATTTGATTCCGCGCGACGCCCCGTCGCTGCAAACGGTGGAGCGGCTGAGTACCGCCTTCAACGAGCAGGGGTCGAAAACCATGCTGTTCGTGGCCATGGAAGACCCCGCCGGTCTGACCCCGGCGACCCAACAGCGCTACGACCGCCTTCTGGAACGACTGCGCGCAGACAGCGAGCACGTGTTACTGGTGCAGGATCTGCTGGCCGATCCGGTCACCCGAGCCCAGGCTGTCAGCGCCGACGGCACATCGTGGTATCTGCCGGTGGGAGTGAGCGGCACGCTGGGTGACCCGACCGCTGCGGAGTCCGTCCAGGCGGTGCGGGACATCACCGCAGAAGTGTTCGCCGGTTCGTCCACCACCGCGCAGGTGACCGGGCCGCCGGCGACGTTCAGTGACATGATCGCCGCCGCCGAGCATGATCTGCTGTTGATCTCGATCGCCACCGCCGCCATGATCGCGCTGATCCTGCTGATCGTCTACCGGTCGGTGTTCACCGCGCTGCTGCCGCTGCTGGTGATCGGGCTGAGCTTGGCCGTCGGGCGCGGCGTCCTGTCCGCGCTGGGCGAGATGGGCATGCCGGTCTCACAATTCACCGTCGCGTTCATGACCGCGATCCTGCTCGGCGCCGGCACCGACTACACCGTGTTCCTGATCAGCCGCTACCACGAGCAGCGCCGCGCCCAGGTACCGGCCGAGCAGGCCATCATCCACGCCACCGCCAGCATCGGCCGCGTCATCCTGGCCTCCGCCGCCACCGTGGCCCTGGCCTTCCTGGCCATGGTGTTCGCCCGCTTGAGCGTGTTCGCCGCCCTAGGCCCCGCATGCGCCATCGCGGTCCTGTTCGGTTTCCTGGCCACCGTCACCCTGCTACCGCCCGTGCTGGCACTGGCAGCTAAACGGGGCATCGGTGAACCCAAATCCGATCGCACCCGCCGCTATTGGAACAGTGTCGCCGTCGCGGTGGTGCGCCGTCCGGTGCCACTGCTGATCGTCAGCCTCGTCATCCTGCTCGCGCTGTCAGCGGTAGCCGCGACCATCAAAATCAGCTACGACGACCGCAAAGGCCAACCCGCCACCACCGCCAGCAACCAGGGCTACCAACTGTTGGACCGCCACTTCCGCAAAGACGTCGTCATCACCGAATTCCTCGTCGTCGAGAACCCCACCGACATGCGCACCGGCAAAGGACTGGCCGACCTCGACGAAATGGCCTCCCGCGTCTCCCAGGTTCCCGGTGTCACCAAAGTCTCCGGCGTCACCCGCCCCACCGGGGAACGCCTCGATCAAGCGCAACTGGCCTGGCAAAACGGTCAAATAGGAGACAAGATGGCCGGCGCGGTCGCCGACGGTAACGCTCGCCGCGACGACCTCACCAAACTCACCGACGGCGCCGATCAACTCGCCGGCGGACTGGCCCAACTCGACACCACCGTGCGCACCGCACTGACCCCCCTGGCGGGCATCCTCACGCAAGCCCAATCCGCCGGCGCTCAGGTCAACCAGTTCCGACCACTACTGCAACAACTCTCAGCGACCGCCCCTGCGGTCGATCAGGCCATCCAAGCCGGCCCCGGCCTACGCCCCCTGGCCGACCAAGCACAACACGCCATCACCACCTTGGACCCGCTCGTCGGTGCCCTCAACACCTCGCCGTGGTGTGCCACCACACCCCAATGCGCCCAGATCCGCGACCAAGTACAGATCCTGACCACCCTGCGCAACAACGGATTCTTCACCCAAATCGCCGACCTCGGCGACCGCTACAACCCCGCCAGCAATGCCACCGTCGCCGGCACCCTCACCACCGTCCAAAACGCCGTCACCTCGCTGGACAACGCTTTCGGGGCGCTGGGAAACCCCGCTGACCTGGCCAGCAACCTGCGCCGCCTCCAAGACGGGATCGGCCAACTCGCCTCCGGAGCCCAAGCGTTGGCCACCGGTGTGCGCACCCTAGCCGACAGCAACATCGAAATGCTCTCCGGGATGAGCCAGATCGCCACCCAACTCCAGAACTCTGCACGCGCCGCCCAGGACTCCGACTCAGCAAGCGGTTTCTATCTGCCGGCCAACGCCTTCGAGAACCGCCAATTCACCGACGTCGCGAAACAATTCCTCTCACCAGACGGCAAAACAGCACGGTTCATGATCGAAACCAGCTACGACCCCTACAGCGTCGAGGCCATGAACCTCGCCCACCAGATCACCGACGTCGCCAACGCCGCGCGCCCCAACACCTCCCTGGCTGAGGCCACCGTCTCGGTCGCCGGCTTCCCCGCCGTCAACTCCGACATCCAACGATTCCTCTGGGCAGACTTCTTCCAACTTGCGCTGGCCACCACCGTCATTGTCGGCCTCATCCTGGTGCTGCTGCTACGCGCACTACTGGCACCGATCTACCTGCTCGGCACCGTCCTGCTCAACTACCTCGCCTCGATCGGATTCGGCGTCCTGGTATTTCAGTGGATCCTCGGTCACGAAATCGCTTGGCCGGTACCTCTATTGGCGTTCATCATCCTCGTCGCCGTCGGCGCCGACTACAACATGCTGCTGGTCTCCCGACTACGCGAAGAATCCGGAAGCAACATCCGCGTCGGAGTGCTGCGCACCGTCGCCAACACCGGCGCCGTCATCACCTCCGCCGGCCTGATCTTCGCCGTCAGCATGTTCGGCCTCATGGTCGGCTCGGTAGCCATCATGATCCAAGCCGGCCTCATCATCGGCTTCGGACTACTGCTCGACACCTTCCTCGTACGCACCCTCACCGTGCCCGCCATCGCCACACTCCTCCGCGAAGCAAGCTGGTGGCCACAACGTGCGCCAACAAACCAACCCCCAACGGCAGTCACCTCCCCCAGATAAACAGACCTGCCAAACCCCGCCATGCTCGCCTCGCCGCCGCCCGTCTCAAATCTAGAGAAACGAGACGATGCCAGGAACCGCCTACCGGTCCGGCATCGCTCCAGGTTGCGCTGTCTCGTTTCTTGTCTCACGAACCTGGCGGATCCGCCATCATTCCGCCAACAACGGTGAGATTCCGCCACGTTCCGTGAGAACCTACATCAGTCAGGACGCCCAGCCCGACCTGTTCGGCGAGACCCTCCCCGAGGAGGCGGCCGAACGTTCGCGCGCAACCATGTGGGATGTGGTTCGCTTCGCCGAATACCACCAGTACCGCGCAGTTTTCGTGGAGAACGTCGTCGACGTGGTGTTCTGGCCGCCGTTCCAGGCGTGGCTCATGGCGATGGAGTCCATCGGCTACACCGGGCAGATCGTCTACCTAAATAGTATGCACGCTCAGCTCTACGGCCCTGGCGCCCCGCAATCTCGTGACCGCTTCTATGCGATCTTCACTCGCACCGGCGACGCGCGTCCCGACGTCACTCGGCTGGTCTCGCCCTACGCCGAATGCTCGGAGTGCGGCCCCGTGCAAGCGATGCAGACCTTCAAGCGACTCGACCGCGCCCCGTGGGGAAAGTACCGCTCCCAGTATGTCTATCGCTGCCGTAACACCGCCTGCCGCAACCAGATCGTTGAGCCGCTGTTCCGGCCTGCCGCCGACATCATCGACTGGTCGCTGACCGGCACCCGCATCGGTGAGCGCAAGCGCCCGCTGGCCGACAAGACGATGGCCCGCATCACTGCCGGGATCGAACGCTACTGGGCACCGCTGCTGGTCCCCGTCGAAGGCCGCGACGGCAAGACCGCCGCCCCCGTCGATCAACCCGCACGGACGATGACCACCCGCAACGAGACCGGCTTGCTGATCCCCACCGGCGGCACCTGGCGCACCGAGGCAGTGCCGACCAGCGAGCCGATCCCCACCCGCACCACCCGCGAAAACGACGGCATCGCGTTCCCCGCCTTCGTGGCCGAACTGCGCGGCGGCTCCTGCGACGCCCGACCGGTCGCCGAACCACTGGCCACCGTCACCGCCAGCGGCAACCACCACGCGCTGATCACCAGCTACTACGGCAACGGAGGCACCACGCCCGCCGCCGAGGCCCTTCCCACGGTCACCACCCTGGAACGCCACGGCCTGCTGACCCGCCGCCCCGCACCGGCCCCACCGCCGGCCATCGACATCAACGACGTGTTCTTCCGGATGCTGGAACCGCGCGAGATCACCGCCGCAATGGATTTCCCCGGCGATTACCAGATGGTCGGCACACGGCGCGAACAGGTGCGCCTTGCGGGCAACGCCGTCACCCCGCCCGCCGCCCGCGACCTCGTCGGCCTGGTCGTGGAAACCCTCACCGGCGAACCACTCCCGACGACCCACTAAGCCACCCGGTGGGGGTGCTCCCCCCACCCCCACCGGGTCCACCAACCCCACCTCACCCACACCGCCGAAAGGACCGCCGCCGTGAGACGCTTCTACCTCGGGACCAGCGAGGTGCGTTGGCTCGGTCAAGCCAACGTCCCGCTGTTCATCTCTCATCGCCGCCTGGCCCCGCGCAAGAGCTTCCCGCGCGCACTGACCGGGTGGGCGTTGGACTCCGGTGGCTTCACCGAACTGTCGATGTTCGGCGAATGGCGCACCAGTGCCCGCGACTACACCGCCGCCGTCTGGCGCTACGACCAGGAAATCGGCAACTTGGAGTGGGCCAGTCCTCAGGATCTGATGACGGAGCCCGAGCAACTGGCCCGCACCGGGCTGAGCGTGCGTGAACACCAACGCCGCACCATCGCCAACTTCCAGGAACTGCAAGACCTTTGGCCCGGCCCGGCGTACGACGTTCCATGGGTCCCAGTTCTGCAAGGCTGGACGCCCGACGATTATCGTCGCTGCATCGACATGTACTACGACGCCGGCGTCGACCTGTCGCAGTGCTTCCTCGTCGGCGTCGGCTCCATCTGTCGCCGTCAGGGCACCGCCGAGATCGACGTCATCCTCTCCACCATCCAACGCCACGACCCGGAGATCCCGTTGCATGCCTACGGCTGCAAGGTCACCGGCCTGAAACGCTACGGCCATCGGATCACAAGCGCAGACAGTCTTTCCTGGAGCTACCAGGCCAGGCGCAGCGCTCCGCTGCCCGGCCACCGCCACGCCGCCTGCAACAACTGCCTCACCTACGCCCTGGCCTGGCGCGAGCGCGTCCTGGCCGTGCGACCGTCCGGACAGATGAGCCTGTTCGACGCCGCCTGAGGTCATCCACACGCGCACAAGCGGTTCCCGGCCCGTCCCCAGAGGACAGGCCGGGCTCCGCTGACGGCTCGCAACCGTCCACCTTCGCCCTCGGGTCACCACAGCCGCGGCTGCTCCCCGAGCATCGCCGCCTCGACCGCAGCTGAATCCCACCCCGACTGGACCGCCTCCCGCAGGGCCAGCGCCCGCTCACGTCGAGCACGAAGCCCAGCACCGCGGGCAATCACCGACGGCCGGCCACCACCGCGGCCCCGCGTGACCATCTGTTCCATGTTTTCCTGCTGAGTGCCCGCCATCACGTGCGGCCGCACACCGGCACCGATCTCCTCGGCGGTCACCACCCGCACGCACAATGTCACGTCGCACTCATGCAACGCCCGCACGTCACCCTGTAGCGGTTGCCCCGCCTGTGCGGCCGCCAGCGCATAACGCGGCGGCCGCACCATCACCACCTGCCGCCAGCCGTTGCGCCGCAAAGCGAAGCGCCCGTACCCATCTGATCCTATGGCTCCGGTCCACAACCAACAATCCTGTCGACCCGGCCCACGCACCACGTGCGCGAAGAACCGCGCGATCTCATTGGCGTGCCGGACCGGGTCAACAATCAAGTCACGACCCTGCCGCATCCGAGGATGGGTACTCATCGGTCGCACGTCAGGCGCTCAACGCCTCGGCGGCCGGCTCCACCGCACCAGCATCGTCGCCCACCGGCTCGTCACCAGCCGTCGCGGCCACATCGACCGAACCGGCACCCTCAGGGTGATCCCCACCAGGCGTGCGGTCGCGGGCAGTGCTGTGTTCACTGTCGGCCAGGCGCAACAGTTCTCGCACCCGCGCCTGGCTCTGCCCGCTTTGGGCTGCGATGCTCGCGATCGTTTCGCCGTTGGCCCGCATCGCCCGCGCTGCCTCGCCGGCGGCCTGGCCGATCCGCACCGTCTTCTCCTCGGCGCTCAGACGAATCCGCTCGATCCGTTCACTCAACGCCGACTCGATCTTGGCGATCTGCTCAGCCGCTTTCGCCCGCGCCGACTCCTGTTCCTTGATCGCCGCTGCTTCGGCATGCGCCAGCTTGTCCAGCTCATCCAGAAACTCGCTCAGTGAGTGCAGGATCGCCTTCTCGCGTGCTTCGCGCTCGGCAGTGGCCACCCGCCGCGCCTCCAAAGCCCGTTGCAAATTGCCTGATTTCGTTCTTCCTTTGCCCATGTTTTCGGATGCTAACTACCCCTGCTGACGTAATCACCCTTCCAACTCCCCCACATCTGACCCCTGCACCACTTCTCCCACCACTCCCAGCCCACACCCCCTCCCACCAGCACCATCACCTTCCAGCCCCTCCTTGTCCCACACACCTCTTGCACTTAGGTCA